>JAADFV010000302.1 GCA_013152695.1 Chloroflexota bacterium
GCCGTCCTCCGGCCGCAGGGCTGTAGAGCCCGACTTCCAGTCGGCTAGCCCACCTTTACTCCCTGCTGCCTGCTCCTTCCCTTCACGGCAAAAAGGCGGCGAAGACCTCGTTGCCGAGGAGTTTGGCATCCGGATGGAGGCGGATCCGCTCCTGATTCAGTTCGATCAGGCCTCGCCCTTGTAGCTCGGCAAGTTCGGAGGCAAAGACAGTCGTCAGCTTTTGGCCGAAGCGTTGCTGGAATTCATCCAGGCGTACCCCCACCTCCACTAACCTCAGTCCCAGCATCATCATTTCTCCCATAGCCAGGCGTGGTGGGATAGTCTCAGAAAAATCCAGGTAGGATTGGCCGTGATTGACGGCCTCGATGTAGGCTGCCACGTCGCGCAGAACGGCCCAGCGCCTATCGTCTTCGTAACTGTGAGCGCCGGGCCCTAAGCCGAGATAAGCTTGATCGCGCCAGTAAACGAGATTGTGTTGGCAGGCGTAGCGAGGTAGTCCGGACGGGGCAAGAGGGCCTTGGGCCCAGTTGGATATTTCGTATTGGTGGTAGCCGGCTTGGGCGAGCAAATCACAGGCGATTTCGTAGAGGTCTGCGGCGAGGTCGGGGTCGGGATCAGGGACTTGTCCCTGGGTGACCTGCCGGGCCAGCATCGTATCGGGCTCGACGGTGAGGCTGTAGAGCGAAAGATGTTCGGGTTGGAGGGCGATGGCCTGTTTCAGTGTGGAACGCCAGATGGCCGGGTCTTGCTGGGGCAAACCAAAGATGAAATCAAGGTTGATGTTGTCGAAGCCAGCCTCGCGCGCCAGGCGGAAAGCGTTGATGGCCTCATCTGCGCTGTGGATACGTCCTAAAAAGCGCAGTTCTTTGTCATCGAAGGATTGGACCCCCATGCTAAGCCGATTGACACCCAAGGCTCGCAGGGCGCGAAATCGGCTTTGATCGACAGCGCCTGGGTTGGCCTCGCTACTGATTTCTGCGTCAGGCGCTATCCTAAATCCTGCCTGCACGGCTGCGAAGATGTGGGCAAGCTGGGTTGGGGTGAGGACGGTGGGGGTGCCACCACCAAGAAATACGGTGGTAAGGGTAGGGTGCTGGCGTTGCTCTCCGGCGCGGATAATATCAGTTGCCAGCGCTTGTACAAAGCTGTCATAGCGCTGTTCCTGCCCCGCGTAGGTGTTGAAGTCGCAATAAGGACATTTGCGCTGGCAAAAAGGAATATGAAGATAGAGGGCGTGCGGTGTGTTCAAGGACGATTTTCGAGGCGGAAGCCATGCCCGCGCACGGTGACGATATATTGGTGCTCAGGATCGAGTTCGGCCAGACGTTCACGCAGGCGGCGCACAAGGGCATCGATGGCTTGTTCGGTAACGCCATCACTGGCAGCATCGGGCCATACCTGGCGTACAATTTCATCTCGCTCTACGACATTGCCTTGGGCATCGACGAGGGCTTTGAGTAGCCTGTATTGAGCACTGGAAAGGGGGGGATCAAGGATTTGATTGGCCAGAGCAACTGTGCGACGCGAGCTGTCCAGGTGGAGGCCGCTGGTAACAAGGGGCGGCACTTCGATTTCGATGGTAAGGGGGGCGGTGGCACCGGCATCGACAAAGGCAAGTTTGAAGCGTAAGGCGATTTGGATTTCATCACCATCCTGGAGGCGGCGGCCATTGGTGACAGGCTCACCATTGAGAAATGTGCCATTCTTACTTTGCTTGTCGAAGAGGTAGTAACCGTCGGCCCTACGCTCGATGTAGGCATGTTCGCGGGAGACGACACGTTCAGGAAGCATGACTTCACAGAGAGGACTGCGGCCAATGCGAATGATTTCGCGGTCGAGTGGCCAGCGTTTATTCCCTTCTGGCATCTGGAGGATGAGCATGGCGACTTCTTGCTGTTGCATAGGCGCTATTCCAAGAGGGGTGAAGGGGATGAATGTGGGTGATAAGGGTCTGGTAAAGGCCGGAGTTGGCAAAAGGAGCCAACTAAGCGGGTTTCAGGAGCCATTCATGCTAATGAGGAAGGCGATGGTCATGAGAGCAACAGCGATGAGCATGAGGTCTCGATTGTTACGGAAGGCATCGGACCAGGTGGGATCGTCGATGGTGTAGGTGGCGCCGGGGGTGACAATGTCGTGGGGGCTGAAGAGGAGGTCGGCGAAATCTTCGATGGAGGGAGGACGATCATCCGGGTGCATGGCCATAGCGGCGAGAATGGCTCGTTCGGTGACAGGGGAGATGGCGGGATTAATCGTACGCGGCAGAGCAAGGCTTCCGGGTTGGAGAAAGCGTTGGCGAGCATCTACGGGGGGTGTGAGGGTGAGGAGATGGTAGAGCGTGGCGCCCAGGGCGTAAATGTCGCTGCGGACATCGGTGTGGCCGGTGTCGCCACCGTATTGTTCGAGAGGGGTGTATTGGGCCGTGCCCCGTCCTTGTACGACAGTCACGGTGCGACTTTCGTCTGCGATCAAGAGTTTGACGAGACCAAAGTCTACAAGCTTGATGTGGCCGCTTGGGGTCAGTTTGATGTTGGAGGGTTTGATATCACGATGAACGATGGGTGGTGTGCGGGTGTGCAGATAGGCGAGGGCATCACAGAGTTGCTGCATCCATTCCATCACTTTTTCTTCGGCCAGGAATTCTCCCCGGTGCTTGGCCGCCGCGATGATTTCACGTAAATCTTTGCCCGGGACGTAGTCCATGAGCAGATATTCTCGTCCATTTTCCGAGAAGTAGTCGCTAACTTTGGGGAGGCTGGGATGATCGAGACGCGCGAGGGTGCTGGCTTCCTGGTAGAATTGTTCCTGGTAGGCGGCGGGGTCGTCTTCGAAACCCATGAGATTGGGTAAGATCTCTTTTACGGCGCACATTCGACCTTCCAGACGAAGATCGGTGGCTTTGTAGACGGCACCCATGCCGCCCTGGCCGATCAGTTCGATGATACGATAGCGGTCACGTAGAGTGGCACCGGGAACCAGGCTGCGGTTGGAGTTCATAGCTCAGGGTCGGGAGGCAGAAGGGGTCAGGAGTCGATCGGTGACGAAGGGCAACAGGCCACCGACAAAGGTGACAAGAAGCGCGGAAATGCCCCCGAATTGAGTCTGGAGAAAGCTTGTTTCAGGAAACCAGCCCAGAATGTACAGCAGGTAGCTTGTTTGGGCACCAATGACGGAAATGAGCAGGTTGCGGAGGACTGTGGGGCGTGGTTGGCGGTCGCCGTGGCTGAGAAGGTAGTGGATGGAGGCAGCGATACCATTGCTGATCAGAGCGAGAATGAAGATGGCGGGGTTGGTGCGGCTACGAGGGGAGTTCCCGTCGGAGCCAGTCTTGGCATCGGCACCAGAGGATGGTGGTGCCGGGGTGGCCGTGGGCGTGATGGAGGGTGTAGGCGTGATGGTGGGGGTGGGCGTGATGGTGGGTGTGGAGGTGGCAGTGGGGGTTGTCGTGGGTGTGGCTGTGGCAATGGAAGCACCGGTTTCGCCGCCGACGGTAAGAATAAAGGGGACGGCTGAAACCGCACCTTCACCGGCGGTGGCGGAGAGTTGAAAGACGCCGGGACGTTCGATGGTGAGCTGGATAGTGGCAACACCGTCGGTAGTGGAAGCCTGGCGGCGGGGAAGTTCAACTCCTGCTTGCTGATCGAGGAAGCGGAATTCGACAGGTGTGCCGTCGGGTACGTGATGGCCGTTGTAATCCAGAACAGGGCCGGCGCGCAGGATCATGTCGTCGCCGACCTCGATATCTGCTCCCGGATTTTCGGCATTGATCTCGAGGATGCGCGCGGTGCCTTGTTTACGATAGAGAATGAGAAGGGGAAAGGAGCGACTGGGGTCTGGTTCGAGTTGGTGGTTGAGATCGTAGTTGACGCCGGTGACGCTGACCGGCAAAGTGCCGGTAGGCGTCAGTTCACGGAAGAGGGTACGCACTGCCGTTTCGAGGAAGGGGGGAATTTTACTGTAAAGGCCGTAGTAGGCCGTCAGTTTAGCGATTTCGGTGTCACTGAGGAAGTAGGGAGCATTGAATGCGAAAACGACGAGTTTTTTATCGCGAAGGATGTCTGCTCGCTGGTCGAGGAGTTGATCGAGAAAACGCTTGAGTGCAGCAGAGCTGGGGCGGGTTTCTGGATCGACATCGAGCATGGCGAAGATGATCCAGTTGGCACCATTGATGAGGTCGTTGAGTTCGGTGTAACGTTCTTCACTCAGGCGTTGCTCGGGGGGGAGACTATCAGGGTCTTCGATTTGCTGCAAGAGGGTGTTGAGTTCGGCAAAGCTGGCACTATCAATGAGTTCGGGGCGGACTTGATCGCTGGCGTCAGGCCCGTAAAGACGTAAGGCGATCTGTTCGAGGGCATCGACGGGGATGGCAGGGACTGTGGGACAATTAGGGCAATCGCCCATGGGGCGGCTATCGGTGAAGATGAGGACACGTTCGTCTGGAAGAGGAGGACTGGGTAAACGATCGGCGATTTCGGTGGCACCAGGAAAGATGAGGGTGTTGGCGGCGCGGGCGATTTCGGTGACCAGATCGTTGCCCTGGTTGAGTTGAGAAAGAGTCTCGGTGCTGTTTTGAGTCTCGGTCCAGCTCAGGTGAGGGTAAAGCCGGAGTTTGAGGCGGATGATCCGGGCGACGGAGGCATCGACACGAGAGCGGAATGCCGGGTCTTCTTCGTATTTTTGGCGGAAGAAGCTGATGCTGTCTTCCATGTTGGCCAGTTGCGCACTCCAAATGCCGTCTCTATCGAATTGGGAGAGGATGAGGAGGTCGTTGCCGGCGAGAAAGGCCTCTTGGGTGACGCGGCGGGTTGGGAAGCGGTCTGGTTCGTAGGCCTGGTAGTAGCGTTTGAGGGCCCGTACGCCAAGAGCATCGGAGACGAGGACGCCCCCCGCCAAACGCCAGGCGCTGAATCCTTCCATAATGGTTTGCAGTTCGGGGGCGAGGGAGATGGGTGGTGTGAGCTGGCGCGGGTTTTCCTGAAAGCCCTTGTAGCGCACATGTGAGGTCATGAGGGCGTCGGTCGTGGCAGCCTGGGTGTCGGCCAGGTCTGTGACGCTATGGAAGGGGACGAGTTCGACCTGTTGTAGGGAAGGAAGAGGTTTTTGCACGGTGGCTACTTCGCGATCAGGGCGGCGGTCACTGGCGCCCTGGCCAGGGAAGTGTTTGGCGACTGTCGCCACCTTGTGGTTGGAGCCTTGATGCACGCCGGTAATGTAGGCTTTGCCCATCTGCGCCACCCAGTAAGCATCGCCGCCAAAGGTGCGGGAAGCGGGGTAGCCCTTGAGTTCGGGACGGGGATTGTCGAGGACGTCGAGGGAAGGCCCCAGCAGCAGGTTGACTCCCACGGCGCTGAGCTCTCGCCCTACCACTTCACCGATTTGACGTGCGTATTCAGGTTCCCAGGTAGCGCCAATAGCCAGGCTGTTGGGAATGGGCGTAAAGCCATTAATCAGGCGGGTGTAGGGGTAGCCGTCACCTTCATGATCGATGGCAACAAGTAGGGGGAGTCCGGGAATGGTGTCGCTGGCGAGGATGTCAGGATTGAGTTCGCCGTTGGGGAGGATGATGGGTGTGTTGAGGTCACGAAAGGCAAAGGTTTGGAGGTCGTTTGTGAGACGCTGGACAGCCGCAGGTGTGTTGTCATCGTTATAAAAATTTTCGTTGGCTGCGAGAAGAACGACGCCACCTACATGCCAGTCGCGCACGAGACGGGCAACATCACTGTTGGGACCGGTGTCGTTGCCGACAAAGGTAACGAGAAAGAGCTGTCCCACCCGCTGTTCCGGTGTCATCCGTTCGAGGATGGCCTGAGACAAGACGTTGAGCTTGGCGTCGCTAAGTTGGACCACAGGGGCGGTGGTCGGCGTGGGCGTGGGATCTTGCGCCTGAGTGGGGACTTCTCCGCCAAGGATAAGCCAGCCGATAAGCAGAATGGGCAGGAGGAGCTTTTTATCAAGGAATAGGTGCCGCATAATTCGAGTATAGAAGGCTCACGGGGGGGTGTCAAGTTATCAATGGTGTAGCCATGTTCCTTTACCGCAGAACGATGTTTCTGACAAGAAACCGGCCTGGGGCCCAGTAAGATAGCTTGTTTTTAGAGAGGCGCTAACTTGCGATTTAGTCTAAAGCAAACTAAAATAAGGGGCTGTTGCATTCAAGCTCTATCTATCAGGTAATCCATTCATGAATTCAGAAGAACATCCGGCCAACGGCTCTAATGGCCACACCTCTCAGTTTGCTCAAGACCTGCCCAATACCCAGCCAGAAGCGGATTCTGTGACAGCCGATAAGGTTGAGATTTCGCAAGGTGGCGTGCAGACGGTTTATGCCCAGGAAGTAACGATTTCACAAGGCGGTGCTCAGCGTATTGAGGCCGCGGATGTGACTGTCACGCAAGGTGGCGTTGGCTTTGTGCAGGCAGATTCGGTCAGTGTGCACGATGGTGGTGTGGGAGTAACCATGGCTGAGGAAGTCAGCCTGGTCGATGCCAGTGCTGGTCTGGTTATGGCAGATACGGTTCGTGCCCAGAATGCCAGGGTAGTACTGCTTATCGCCGGCGATGTCGAGGGTGATGTGCATACATTATTCGATGCCAAAACAGCCATGATTTTGGGCGCGGCCCTGGGCCTGGTGTTAAGTTTGTTTGGTTGGCTGCTTGGACGCAACAACTCATCCCCTAATAAGAGCTAATTGTAATCTATCGAGGAGCGATAATCCATGGACTATGTATTGAATGTCGAACCGAGGACCCAGGTGGGCCGTGCTGTAAAGCATGTGCGCGCGGAAGGGCTGGTTCCCGCCAACCTTTATGGACAGGGCAATCCTGCCACTGCCATTCAATTTAAGCAAATTGATCTGGTGCGCCTGATGCGTCAGGGGGCTGCCAGCCAGCTCATTGAGCTACACGGCTTGGGCAAGAAGCCCAAATATGTTCTCTTGCGTGAGGTACAACGACATCCCACCCGTCGTACGATGCTGCATGTCGATTTTTACGAAGTGCAAATGGACGTCGTGATTCGCACCGAAGTACCTGTGCACTATACAGGCGAGTCATTCGCTGTTAAGGAAGGGGCGGTGTTGATTCATTACCTCGATACCATCGAGATCGAATGTCTACCTCGTGCCATTCCCGAAGCATTCCAGGCCGATTTGAGTAAGTTGGAAACGATCGATGATGTGATCAAAGTTTCTGATTTGCCCATACCCGAAGGCGTGGAAGTATTACAAGACCCCGACAGCATCGTCGTCAGCCTCACCTTACCACAGAAGCCGGCCGAAGATGAAGAAGAAGGCGAAGAGCTAGAGGAAGGCGTAGCCGAGCCGGAAGTGATCAGTAGTCGCGGCGAGGAAGAGTAGTCGCAAGGTCTGGATCGATTAAACACTTGATTTAGAAGTAAACAGGAACCAGGCTAAATGGCCTGGTTCTTTATTTTGCTTCGACCAGGGGGAGGTAAGGGAAATACACCTGGGTCCATTGCAGAGGATCAACAGCAATGCCGTTGACGCGTACTTCCCAATGTAGGTGTGCTCCTGTGGAGAGGCCCGTATTCCCTACCAACCCTATCTGTTCGGCGCGGGTCAGCTGCTGACCCACCCGCACATCGATGCGGGAGAGGTGCCAGAAACTGGAATAGACGCCTTGGCCATGGTCGATAATCACTGCTCCCCCGCGCACATCCAGAGGCTCTGCCAGCACGACTGTACCCCGCGCCGGGGCCACGATGGGGACGCCTTCAGGCGCACCCCAGTCGGTGCCTGAATGGAAGGATCGAACCACGCCCCCGTTGTAGCTGCGTCGGGTACCGTAAGGAGATGTTCGTGGGAAGCCCTGGTTGAGAGGGAAACGAAATGTATGACGCCATAAGCGTTGTGGGCTGAACTTATCCCATACCTGGTGCAAGCGAGTCAATTCGCTCTGGAGGCGTTCTGGTGTGAGTAAGGCACTCTTTTCGGCAGAAAGGACGATGTTTTGGGTTTGGTAGACACCTGCCACCACTGGCACCATGCTTTCAACCTGACTCTTTCCCGCTTCGACACTGAGAAGATAGTCTGCAGGAGTGAGTAAGGCCGGGGTAGGGAGGAAGGCGCGGTAGTGATAGCCTTGTTGGCTTTTTTGCTCGTAAAAAAAGTGTATAGGCCGGGCGTTGAAAGTACCACGAGGGGTCTCTCTTGTATCCAACACGATCTCGACGATACCGGTTTGACCCTGGATGATTTGCGGCGAGTGCCGGAAGTCTCTAAATGGTAGAGGCCAGGAGGGGGCGGAGCGGTCAAGCACACGAATTTCGGGCAGAAGCCAGAAGTAGTTGAGCCTTTGCATGCCGTTGAGTTGCAATAAATCGCTCAGGCTCATGTCAAAACGGCGGGCGATTTGAAAGACCGACTCGCCCGGTTGCATCTGGTAGGCGGTGGTGGGGAGGGAGGTAAGTTGGGACGTCGTGGAGGGCAGAAGCAGAGTCTGGCCCTCATAAATAAAATCGGGGTTGCTCAGATTGTTGGCGGCCATGAGTGCTTCCACGGTCACACCATAGCGCTCACTGATCCCCAGCAACGTATCACCAGGCTTGACCATGACCACCCGCGGTCCTGGCCCCTGTGCCTCTACCCAGCCCGGCCACAGCACACCAATCAGAAGTAAAGTTAGGATGAGGAACCATCGAGAGAACGTTGTTTTAAGAAAAGAATTATGGCGTGAATACTGAAACATGATAAGTTGACCTCTTTGACGGTATTGTACCAAAGTCTTCTCCTCCACAGGTAAACTGCAATCAGTGATGATAATTTCTGGCATGATCGATGTCATTGGCATCTCCGATATATTTCCCGTACAATAAAGCCAGACTTTCTCGTTGATCTGTGAGGCCGAATTCCCTACAGGTGTAAGCATGCTCCGATTGACCTTTCTTTCCTCCAAACATTCCTCTCCTTTAGTAAGACCCTCTGTGTGGCTCCTTCTGCTCTTGGCAGTACTCTTGTCCGCATGTTCCTCAGATCGGGATGACGCCCTACCCTACGTGGATTTGACTATCCGCCAGCCCCTTCCTGCGGCCGCGCCTTCGCAGATTGTCCCTTTGCGTATTGCTGTGGCAGCCATTATTTCGCCCCAGGGCAATGTCGAAAGCTATGCTGACTTGGGAACTTACGTAGGTGATCGTCTGAGGCGTCCTGTGGAATTGGTACAGCGCCGTACCTATGCCGAGATTAACGAACTCGTAGCCAATAACACCGTTGATGTTGCTTTTGTTTGCACCAGTGCTTATGTGGATGGGCATGATAAGTTTGGCATGGAACTCCTGGCCGCGCCCCAAATTAACGGTGAATCGGTCTATTATTCCGAACTCATCGTTCCTTCTGATAGTCCTGCCCAAAGTATGGCCGATCTACGCGGTAAGTCCTTTGCTTTTACCGATCCCATGAGTTTTAGCGGGCGGGTTTATCCCACTTATCTCGTGAAAAAGCTGGGCTTTGTTCCTGAAGAGTTTTTTAGCAATGTATTTTTCACTTACAGCCATGATCGCGCCATCGAATCGGTCGCAGCCGGAATTGCCGATGGCGCGGCCGTCGATAGTCTCGTCCTCAACTACTTATTCCGGCAGAATCCGGAGCTACGGCAACGAATCAAGATTATTTCACGTTCACCGGCCTTTGGCATTCCTCCTGTCGTTGCTCCGCCCGGTTTACCCCCGCAACAAAAAGCGCAACTCCAGGAAATTCTCTTGACCATGCATGAAGACCCGGTAGGAAAGGAAATTTTGTCGGCGCTGGGAATCGATCGTTTTGTTCCCATCAAAGATCAGGCCTACGGAGGAGCCAGACAGCTCATTTATGAGGCGGAGAATATGTGATGATACCAGCTGTGGCACGATGGACGTCGCCTACTACCTACCGGCCGTGCTTCGAGCGTCTCTGGAAGTTAGTCGGCGGGATTAGTGTACGCACTAAGATCTTGGGGATTATCCTCACTTTGACGGTCGTATTGGGGTTGGGAGTCACTTTACAAGTACGTGCCGTTATGCGGCAGGTATTTATCGCTGAACTGGAGAGTCGCGGCACTTCTGTGGCCAGCGATCTGGCAGCGCGTAGCGCTGATCCCATCCTTCTCAATGACAACTACGCCCTTTATCAGTTACTCAATGCTACCGTTTCCAATCATCCCGACACCCTTTATGCTTACATTGTCGATCCCCAAGGCCAGGTCATGGTGCACACTTTTGGCGAGGAGGGCTTTCCTTTGGAGCTGTTGGCCCTACCCTCCGAAGGTGAAAAGACAGGACCGGACGATACGATTATCAAAACTCATTTTCAAAGTAATGAGGGCATCGTTCATGATTTTGCTGCCCCTATTTTCGAAGGACGATCGGGCGTAGTTCATTTGGGACTGACGGAAAAACGTCTCTTAGGTATTGTCAATACGGTTACCGGTCAAATATTGCTGACGACCCTGGCAGTTGCTCTCGTGGGGATTCTCGCAGCCATGCTTTTTACCTGGCTGCTAACCCGGCCTATTTTGAATCTAGTAGCCACGACAGAACAGGTGGGGCAAGGTAATCTGCAGGTTCGTGCTCCTCACTGGGCCGATGATGAAATCGGCGAGCTTGCCGATGCCTTCAATCAGATGGTGAGCGATCTTGAAAGAAGTCGTCAGGCCCTGGTCGAGAAAGAAGCAGCGCGCACACGCTTGCTGGAACAGCTGATCACTGCTCAGGAAGAAGAGCGTAAACGTATTGCCCGCGAACTCCATGATGGTGTAGGGCAAGCGCTTACATCGCTAATTGTGGGTATGACCTTGTTACCCCAGATGGGGGAGAATCAGGCAATGGCTGCACAGGCACAGCTGCTGAGTCGTACGGCACGTGAGACATTGGAACAGGTCCGTTTACTCGGCCGCGAACTGCGACCGAGTGTCCTCGATGATTTAGGGCTGGGGGCGGCGTTAGAACGCTATCGAGAAGAGTTTGTGCAGCTGTATCCTCAAATCGAAGTCGATATCCACTGTGAATTGTCTCATCGTCTGCCTGCTACCGTCGAAACATCCCTCTACCGTATCATTCAGGAGGGTATGACCAATGCGGCACGACATAGCGGCTGCCGCACCATCAGTGTGTTGGTTTCTCTGCGCGAGGGACATCTGCAAACGATTGTTGAAGATGATGGGCGTGGTTTTGATCCAGAAAGGGCCCGGCGTGAAGGACGCAGTGTCGGCATTCATGGCATGGCCGAGCGGGCAGAATTGATCGGGGGAACACTGGAAATTGAAAGTGGTGAGGAAGGCACCACCCTTTATGTGGATACGAACCTCCACCAAAGCCAATTGCTCTGATTCAAGCACGGGATAAGAAACTTGTCCTCCTGCGTAATGTTCAAGGGAACCCTCATTCTGACAAGACCTCGCGGCCCTTCATATTTAGCCATTTCAAAGAGGCAAGAGTACAATAGGACTCTACTCTTTCCAACCCCTCATACAGAATCCAAAATCCTACTCCTATGCTCAAAAGTATCTGTGTTTTTTGTGGATCCAACGTCGGGGCGAATGGTCTTTATATCGAGGCTGCTCGCACCCTTGGTCGTTTGTTGGCTGAAAATGGTATCGAATTGGTTTACGGTGGAGGTATGACCGGCATGATGGGCGCCGTAGCTGATGCCGCTTTGGCTGCTGGAGGCCGCGTTACCGGTATCATCCCCGGCTCCATGAATATTCCTCGTGTGGTACACGAACAACTCAGCGAACTGGTGATTGTCGAAGATATGCGTGAACGCAAGGCCTTGATGCACCAACGTTCCCAGGGTTTCATCGCCATGCCGGGGGGAATAGGGACTCTGGATGAGCTCTTTGAGACTCTAACCTGGAGCCAACTCGGTTACCAGACCAAACCCGTGGGTATTCTCAATGTGGCAGGGTATTACGATCCTCTCCTGATGATGATCAACCACGCCATTGCCGAAGGCTTTGTTTTGGACCATCATCGTCAAATTTTCGTCATCGAACAGGAACCACAGTCGTTACTGCAGGCAATGCGTAATTTCCGCCATCCTGATCCCTCTGGCTCGAAATGGATATACCGCAAAGAGAGACGCTAGTCATGAACTATCTGCTCTATTTTGCGGTGGTCGGCGCCGGTTTTTTGGCTGGGTTTATCAATACGCTGGCCGGAAGCGGTTCGGCTATCACCTTACCTTTGCTCATTTTTATGGGCTTGCCCGCCAATGTGGCCAATGGCACGAACCGCATCGGTGTCCTCTTGCAGACAACCACCAGCTCCTGGACGTTTCATCGCGAAGGGGTGATGCCCTGGCGCGATGCGATTTCTTTACTGATTCCGGCAATCATGGGGGGAGTGACCGGTGCTATCCTCGCTGCTAATCTGGATGAACCCAATATGCGCCGCGCGATCGGTGCCATGCTCGTCCTCACCTTTTTTATGCTCATTATCAATCCCAAACGCTGGCTGGTGGGACGAGTGGAAGGAGCGAAACAGCCCGGCCCCAAAGAATGGGTTATCTTCTATTTTGTCGGCTTGTATGGCGGTTTCATTCAGGCGGGGGTGGGCATATTCATGTTGGTGGCATTGGTATTAGGGGTGGGGCATGATCTCATTCGTGCTAATGCCATCAAAGCGTTGCTTGTGCTTGCTTTGAATATCTTTGCCTTTGTCGTATTTGTTTACAATGGCCAGGTCGACTGGCTCCTCGGCTTTGTTCTTGCTATTGGAAATATTGTCGGCGCTCGTGCCGCAGCACTCATGGCCACAAAGGAATGGGCTCAGGTGTGGGTGTACCGCTTATTATTGGTAGTCGTCGTCTTTTCGGCTGCAAGGATGTTTTTCTTCTAACATGAAAACTTTTATCATTTCGCCAGGTCCTCTCGTCGGTAGCATCAAAGTGCCTGCCGATAAGTCAATTACACACCGTGCTTTGATCTTCGGTGCTATCGCCGATGGTGTTTCTCGAATCCGAAATTATCTCGACGGGGGTGACTGCCGGGCTACGCGCGCCGCCATCCAGCAGTTAGGTGTGGAAGTAGAGGAGCCGGTTGGGGGCGCCTGGCTGGTGCATGGCCGCGGCCTTCACGGTCTGCAAGAGCCCAACCAGGTGATCGACTGTGTCAATTCGGGTACGACTGTGCGTCTTCTCGCCGGTCTCTTGGCAGGACAGACATTCCACTCTGTCCTTACAGGCAGCGATCAATTACGCAAACGCCCGATGGGGCGCGTCGTTCAGCCTTTGCGTCTGATGGGGGCTGATATTGCCGGTCGCGATGATGGGCATCTCCTGCCCCTTTCCCTGCGCGGCAGCCAGCTTCGTGCCATCGATTATGAGATGCCCGTCGCCAGTGCCCAGGTGAAGTCCTGTCTTTTGCTGGCAGGTCTCTATGCCGAGGGACTAACCGTAGTGCAGGAGCCCGGCCCCGCTCGTGATCATAGCGAACGTATGCTCTCGGCCATGGGCGCTCCCCTCAGCCGTTTGGGCCATACCATCACCATCGAACCCCCGTCTCTCCCCCTCAACCCTCTTGATATTACGATCCCCGGTGATTTTTCATCTGCGGCATTTTTGCTGGCGGCTGGAGCCTGCGTGCCAGGAAGTCGGGTTACCGTACAGCGGGTGGGGGTCAATCCTACCCGACGCGGTTTCCTGGATGTGCTCATCCGTATGGGGGCCGACGTTTACATGGATAATTGGGGAGAGTCCGGGGGCGAGCCTACCGGTGATCTACACATCCAGCCCACAGAACTTGAAGCGGTCACTGTAGGTGGTAGTGAGATTGTGACATTGATCGACGAACTTCCTCTCCTGGCGGTGATTGCTACCCAGGCACGGGGTACGACCGAGGTCAAAGATGCGGGGGAACTACGCGTCAAAGAAACCGATCGTATTGCAACTATCGTAGCCGAATTGAGTAAGCTGGGTGCGACCATCGAAGAACGTCCCGAAGGCTTTGTTGTCGAAGGCCCTACGCCGTTACAGGGGGCTCGTGTCGATTCTCATGGAGATCATCGCCTGGCGATGGCTTTGGCCATTGCTGGCCTGATGGCAGAGGGAGTCACTGCCATCACTGATGTTGATTGCATTGCCGATTCTTTTCCAGGATTTGAGCGTACTTTGGCCAAGTTGGGTGCACATATCGAATAAGCGCCTGGCTTATAACTTCACCCAACCAGTTGGTCATCACACGAGCATCGATCTCATTTATTTGCCTCGGACGAGTAGAACCGGGCAAGGACTGCGCCGCAGCACCTTATCGGCGACACTGCCGAAACTCAGGCACTCCGCCCCTACATCCTGGTATCCTCGGCCATGGGGAGACATGAGGATGAGGTCAACATCCTCGGTGTCTGCCACATCCAGAATGTCTTCGTGAGGGGTACGATCACGCACAATAGCGCGGACAGAGATGCCCTGGGCTTCGAATTGGGCAACCAGTTGTTTGAGGTATGCCTGGGCCTCATCGTTGGCCACTTTTACCGTTTCTGATATCCATTCCTGCATTATTTCAGGAGGATGTTCGATGGAAGGAATGGGGATTTCGAGGACACGAAGTAGTGTGACTTTACTACCCAGTTCTTTCGCTAATTTGATGGCTGTGGGAATGGCTCGCTCTGATTTAGCGGAACCGTCGAGAGGGACCAGGATGTGTTGAAAAAGTTTCATGATCAACCTCCTGTAAGATTGAAGATGTCTAAAACGGGTTGAAAGTCAATCAGTGAATTGTCGTTGGGGGTAGAGCACGGCAATAGCGACGAAAAGACGAGTAGGAGAAGAGAGAAGTGGAGGCATCTACATCGCTGCCTGGCGGTTACCCCGTTGGCCGATTGACCAGTTCGAGGGTGCGAATACGATGATGAAGTGAGCCGACGATATGCTTCAGGAAGGAGCGGGCAATCCCGCAGTCTTCATCGAAGAGTGTTCGCAACTTATCTGCATCAAAAACAAGAACGCTTGTCTCTGTGACAGCCCGTGCGGTGCATGAATGAATGTTGGGGGGGAAGAGGGCGGAACAACCTGTGACATCGCCTGCTTCCAGGGGATGCAGGGGCGAGAGTAGCGTCTCTTTGGAGCGCAATTCTTCTTCTACTTTGCCGTTGAGGATGACATAAATGTGATCGGCGGGCTGGCCCTGCCTGTGGAGTATGGCGTTGGGTAAAAAGCTTTCCTCACGGCAAACGTCTAATAGTTTTTCTAATTCTTCTTTATTGAGATCGGCAAAGATGGGATAATGAGCTAATGCCTCGTAGTCTGGAACATAAACGAACTTCGACATGGTTGATACTCCGTGAGTGACAGTTAGGATTTACATGGATAGGGAGATAAGAGTCTGTAAGCGTAAGGATATCTCCTAAAGGTTGGGGCGAGTGTGCTGGCTTTGGCGGGATTGAGGATAATGTGCGGGTGTGGCGCTCCAAAATACGGTGTCGTAGCGGATGATTTTCTGGGCACGGCCACTACTTTCCAATTGCTTAAGTGTCTCTTGGATTTGTCCAGGTGCCCAGCGACGTAGGGTGTTTTCTAGCTGATCCTGGCGCATGGGGTGGCGGGTGATAATGGCAATGATTGCATCGACGATATTATCCGTACCGCTCAAATCGAAATCACCTTCTACAGGAGGAACGACATGGGCTATATTGCCCAAGATGGCTGCCGCGCGCATCAAGCCCTCTTCCTCAGGGGGCTGAACCCAGGTTTCGGCCGGAGGACGATCGGGCAGTAAAATGTGGACTTGATCAGGGCCGATGGACTGTAAGGTTTGGGCCAGTTCTTCTAATGCTTCGGCTGTATCATTCAATCCACGCACCAACATGACTTCGATCCACAGTTTTCCCTTGTACACAACTCTGAATTCGCGCAGACTGTTGACAAAACGTTCATAATCAAGTTCTGGATGGGGCCGATTGATCAACTTGTAGAGTTGCGGATTGCCAGCATCAAGCGTAGGCAGCACAGCATCCGCACCAAGCAAAGCAGTCTGCACTTCGGGCAGATAAAGGAGTGAGCCATTGGTAATCACGGCTATCGGTAATGAAGTCAAATGTTTGACTTGCTGGATGAGCCAGCCAATACTGCTGTGTAAGGTCGGCTCACCCGATCCCACAAACGTGATCCAATCGATGGTTCCGGCGGCATGCTGCTTGAGAGCCGCTTTGATTTCTGCCAGGATCGCCTCTCGGGGAAAGTATTCCTTGCGCTCGTTGACTAATGGCTGTGAGCGCCCCAATTGACAGTAGACACAGTTCCAATTACAGGTTTTCAGGGGGATCGTATCGATTCCCAAGGATCGCCCTAGCCGTCGTGAAGGTACCGGCCCAAAGACATAGCTCATAGCATTTCCCCTCCCTCTTCATTTGCATGACAGTGTCCTCTCCCTTGCCTCCAAACGACGACAATATCCAGCCATACGTATTTCTCTGTACGGATATTGGCGTGATATGACGTGTTTGACTCGGACATAATCAGCGCTCGTTCTGGGGGTGTTGTAACGGAATAAGCAACGTTACAATGCTATATTACACCTTTATTTTACAGACGTCAAGATATTTTGTATAATTAGCCTTGTTCCCCTTCCTTCATCCGCTTAGTCCCCTTGTGGCCGGACACCGTGGAGTGTTAGCAATGGAGTCCTCATCTTTAGAAGTCAATGTTGGCGAACGTATCCGTGAACTCAGAAAGCAGCGGCATCTTACCCTGCGCGAATTAGCGGCACGGTGCGGCTTATCGGCTAATGCCATTAGTTTGATCGAACGCGGAGAGACTTCGCCTACCCTGGCATCCCTACAACAGTTGGCGCAGGCTTTGGACGTGCCGGTGACCGAGCTGTTTCGGCAAGGCACCGATCGTCAAGTTGTGCATGTGAAACACAATTGTGGTAAACGGATTCAGTACACAGGTGTGCTATTGGAAAGTTTAGGGGAGGGGTTAGCGCAGCGACAGTTCGAGGTAATGCGTTTGGTGGTGGAGCCCGGTTCGTGCACGAGCGAGACACCGTTATCTCATCCCGGGCAGGAATTCGTCTATTGCCTGGAAGGAAATATCGAATACCAGGTCGGAGGGCAGCGTTATCATTTGGCGCCCGGGGATAGCCTTATGTTCGAGAGTGAATTGCCGCATAGCTGGCACAATACGACAGATGCTCCGGCGGCGATGCTGTTGGTGTTACCCGCCACCCAGAGACATACCGTGGCGCATTGAGCTATTCGGCAAGAGCCTGGGCAATACCGCCGCCCAGAGTACCCAAGGCCCCAGAGATCATCCAGGTGATGCCACAGAGCAGGGTGGCAAAAAAGATACTTCCTCCCAAGGTGTCCATGGAAAGGAGATTAATACCGATATCGGCAAAAAACTGAAGAACACCTTGAGGTAACAGATGAATGCTCGAGATCGTACTTCCGGCAAGAGCGTAGCGAACAGGCGCCAGGCCAATATTGGCGAGGCCATCGATAATACCGGCAATAATCCCTGCTCCTGCGCCGGCAGCAACACCGCCGGTACGCGCCCCACCCCCTACGGCAATCCGACCGCCAACATAGCCCCCGAATGTCCAGGCCACAAAACGCAGGGGTAAGGCAACAAAGCCACAAACGGGAATCACACCCAATATAGAGAAGGCAACGGCAACAATACCGCCAGTCAGTCCTCCACGCAACATACCGCGTGCGATCATCATTCCTCCTAAGGTCTTCGAGTTACTGTATGATTACCCGGCACTCAAGCGCCAGGATGAATGCACGCAATCTATCATCGGCACCCAAGATTGTCAATCTTTATGAGGTAGGGATATCCAAACTGTCTGGTTGTTGATTCTGCATGAGGGGCAAATACAGGGTTTGATTCCAGGGCATCTGGGGCACGCGGGTGGCCGGATCACCAATCAGTGTGTAAAGTTGTACGAGGAACTCGGTGTAGAAATAGCCCTGGCTGAAGAGGTGAAGTTTGGCCCGGTAAGTCGCTGTACCCAAGTCGGCGGCATGATCATGCAAGACGGCCGTGAAGAAGCCTTCGTTGATCAAAGCATTCCCGTTGGCAATGCCAAAGCCCGTACTGGCGACATAGCCTACCACGCCCCGGCCATCGGGGAGTAGCAGCATTTCTTCTTGCAGTGATTGGCTGCCCGGCCAGTAGAAAATACCTGTAAGGCTGGCCATCGTGAGGAGAATGGAGGGGCGGGAATTGTTCTGAAGTTGGCTCAAATCACTGCGGCGGATGAGTTGTTCACCGGCCCAGGCATTTGGCTGGCCGTGTCCAATGTAATTGATGAAGCGTGCTCCCTCACTCCAGGCAGCCAAAAAAGCCTGCCGTATGGCATCCACAGTACCGTAGTTTTGACCGAAATAGAAGCGTTGTGTCTGCAGGAGTGGGGCTACCTGGGCGATGATTTTATCTGCCAGGGCATAAAAGTCGCCTGCCGAATCGGGGTTATCAGCCATCACCAACAGAGTCTGTGCCCAGGCTTCACTGGCATCGACAGCTTCGAAGGTGATGATTTTATCGACAACAAGGTTCGCCTCGTCGAGGGTACGCACAGGGAGGCGTCCGATCATCATGTCGGGAACGGGATCGTCACCGACAAGGGCAGTAAACTGATTTTCGTCGGCTACTTCTCCTAGCCAGGGATCGACATTTCGCAAATAGGTGGGAACAAAGGAGGGCTGGGTGTTGACATAGTTCAGGGGATCGAAATGAGTATCACCCAGAAGGGCGACGTAGGCCGGTGCTGGTGCCTGCCATGTACCGAGGGCATAGGCGAGGAAGGCTCGTATAGCCGCCGGATCGGCGATACCGGCGTTGAATTCGTCGTAAATATCTTGCAACAGGGCGACACGCACCGACAGGCCCTGACTCGTGCGATAATTGGCAAGACGTTGTGCGGCAGCGAGAAAGTCATCAGGTGTTATGATGATGTAATCAGCCTGTTGGTTTGCCTCACGCAGATTGCTC
>JAADFV010000303.1:0-3660 GCA_013152695.1 Chloroflexota bacterium
GCCCGCAGGCTGGTGGTGCCCGACTGCTGCCGCATCCAGGTGATTACCTGCTCGAGCAGGAGGGTGACGAAGAACATCCGCTCGGCATCATTGAGATGGGCGATGTAGAAGATGCTGTGGCGCGGTTTGCCTTCGGGCGAATACAACAGGTTGGAGATATCGAGACTATCGCCTTCGAGCCAGGAGGCAAAGGAGGGTGAGGCAATGATGTTGTTCAAAGCCATGGCCAGACCGAAACGATCCTTTTCAGGGAAGAAGGTATCGATATCGAAGACGCCCAATTGTCGTACAGGCGGTGTCTGGATGGCCGTAATGATTTTGGCGATGTCCAGGTCTTCGCCTTGCTTCCAATAATGTTCGAAAATGGTGGAGAGGAGGATATGTTCCCGACTGCGCAAGGGATCTGCATCGATATCCACCAGGCCGAGGAGAGCACTGACTACGCCCTGAATCTGTTCTCGCAGAATTTCGGCATTATCCTCCCAGTCGAGTTGAGGGGCGCGGAAGGAAGAAAGGATGGAGAGGGGGAGACCGGCGTTCGAGCCAGGGGTGTAGATACGGAACTCTGCGCTGTTTTTGAGCATACGGATACGCTCAGGACCTTCACCCCAGCTGGCCAAACCCTTACGCCATGTCTCTGCAATTTGACGGGCATATTCGGATACACTCAGCCCCTTACGCCGGGCATCATCCACATTGACCCAGGGTTCGAAATCTTCCGGCGCCAGATCGGGAAAGGTGAGCAAGAGATTGGTGATGTCACCTTTGGGATCGATAAGTAAGGCAGGGACGCTGTCGATTGCCGCTTCTTCCAGCAAGTCGATGCAGAGCCCGGTCTTGCCAGAGCCGGTCATACCCACGCACACAGCATGGGTCGTGAGATCGCGGGCATCGTACATGACCAGATCGTCTGTCAGTTTGCCCTTTTCGATATCGTATTCTTTACCGAGGTAAAAGGCACCCAGTTTTTCAAAAGGTTGCAACATAGCAATACTCCAGCAGATGATGGGGGTGGGGGCTTTATTTTATACCAGGGTAGAGCTGGTTGAAAGTCTTATGTTGGGGGTGAGGTAGGTGCGGCGCGGCGACGCAGTATGGCCAGGATGCGGGGCATAAACTGCGTGTAGAGGCGATATAATGCGGGCCGCGGGGCATAATCCCAGGCGCCGATCCATTGCCGCAAGCTTCCACCGAATCCTAGCTTGAAACGTACGACTCCCCACATAGGATCGCTTTCTGTGAGGGTATTGGGGGCTCCCCACCAATCGTAGGTGGTGCAACCTTGCGCCTTGGCCCAACGCATAGCCTCCCATTGTAGCAAATAATTGGGCATGAGGCGGCGGTGTTCGTTGCTGGAGGCACCATAGAAATACCAGGCTGTGGCACCGAAGCGGAAGAGGAACACGCCTGCTACGGGCCGGCCTTCGACTTCTGCCAAAAGCAATTGCCCCAGACCGGCGCTCTGCAGGCGCTGCATGACCCGCAAATAGTAATCTCGGGGGCGGATGAGAAAGCCATCACGCTGGGAGGTTTGCGCGTAGAGGTCGTAAAATGTGTCGAAGTCGGCACTCGTATGCACCTGTACACCTCGTCTCGCGGCAAGACGAATGTTATAGCGGGTTTTTTGCTTCATGCCTGCCAGCAGGGTTTCTTCGTTTTGACTCAGGTCAGAAAGAACGGTGTTGCGAAATTGAATCTGGTCAGGGCTAAAAACCCAACCTCGCTTTTGCAGGAGGGTGATCAAGATCTGCCCCGCCTCGCTTTCGGCGTCGACATCAGGATCGATCTTGATGAACAAGGCGCCACTTTGGCGCACTTGTTGCTCCAGGCCCGCCAGCACTTCGCTCCAGGTTGTTGAATCACCTGCTACGATTGGCCCCTTGGGTACGTACTGCACCCCAACCGGTAGCCGGCCCAAGCGACGCGTAAGGACGTTGGCAACGGCTACTGGGTGTTCGACCTCCCCCCAGAGCAGGGCTTGGCTCTGCCAGGTGGGGGCCTTGAGTGCGGCCCAGTGACTGCTTTGCAGGATGTGGGGACGGGCAAAGTGCAGCAACAGGGCATCGAGCTGCAGGGGATCGGAAATGGGGGTGGGAGTCATGGTGTGGGATGGCTGAGTTTGGCAAGGCGAGCGCGAGTAAGCCGAATAAAATCTTGAGGTGCTAACACCACTTGCAGCCCGCGAACACCGGCGCTCATGGCAATCTCTCGAAAATCCAGAGCACTTTCGTCCAGCCACACCTGAAAACCTTTATTCGTCAAAGCAAGGGCACTGATTCCCCCCTTTTTCAGACCGGTCATACGTTCGGCCTCGGCAAGAGGAGCCATGCGCACTTTTTTGACGCCAGCTGCTTTCGCCAGAGCCTTGAGGTCGAGTTCTTGATCCGCAGGCAGGACGGCCAGGATCGGCTTGCCTTTATCGGGTAGGGTCACCAGGGTTTTGAATACCTGCGAGGGTGGCATGCCGATGCCTGTGGCGACTTCGGGCGCACTGACGAAAACATCGGGATCGTAGGTGTGGGTGGTGTACGAGACTTTTTTGCCATCGAGGAGACGTGTTGCCAGGGTTTTGGGAAAGGAGCGTGGAGTCATGAGGAAGCTCGGTCTGAATGAGAGGGTACTTTCAACGAGATTGTACAACGGTATTGACGCTACGGGCCAATGCACCAGGGCAATAGCAAAGTTACACCTCGACCAGCCCATAATTGACCGGAAATCCTGCCCATTCTATAATGACATTGTATGCGAAACATGTTATGTTCTTGGCGACTCCTTGTCTAGGCAATGATTTCGCTTAAACAAGGGCCTGGTCGCGGTTAAGTTACCCAAATCTAGAATTCACGGAAAAAGACATGACCAATTTCCTCGGTGTCGGTATTGCTATCCTGGAAAATGAGAAAATACTCCTCGTGAAACGAGAGGATTTTGAGGTATGGGTACTGCCAGGGGGCATGGTAGACCCGGGCGAATCGCTGGCGCAAGCCGCTATCCGCGAAGCAAAAGAAGAAACCGGTTTGGATGTGCGTTTGACGCGTTTGGTGGGCCTTTATTCGATGCTGGGGATCGAGGGAAGCAGCGGGCATCATGTGGTGTTTGCCGCAGAACCGATCGGCGGGGAATTGTGCCCGCAACCCGAGGAAGTGATCGATCTCGGCTTTTTTGCTCCCAACCAGCTTCCCGAACCGCAAATAAACTGGTGGCGTCAACGCATCAGGGATGTGTTTGCTGGCGTGGGAGGCTCCGCTGTGTGGACGCAAAAAGCAGCGTTTCCTTTTGGGCCTGCATTTGATCGACAAGCCCTTTACCGTCAGCGAGATGCCTCAGGGCTCAGCCGCAGCGAGTATTTTTCACAATTGAGCGGTACGCCTGAGAGTCTGCAAGAACATCCTGATTTACCTGGAATTCCCCTCACCCTTAGACACTCGAAAGCAACAAGTTGAGAAACTCATCCATGATTATGACTTCGCCTCCCCGCCTTGCCGTTTTTGGTGCTGGCTATTGGGGTAAAAATCTGATTCGCAATTTTGCTCAGTTGCAGGCGCTGGATATGATCTGCGAGGCAAATCCGGAGCTGCTACAAAGTCGCGCCAGCCAATATCCCGGTGTACGCACGGCTACGCGCATCGAGGAAGCCCTGAATGATGAACAGATCGATGCGGT
>JAADFV010000303.1:3713-4575 GCA_013152695.1 Chloroflexota bacterium
TGCTGCACAATAAGCACGTATTTGTGGAAAAACCGCTGGCCTTGCACTACGCCGAGGGTAGGGAATTGGTGGAGTTGGCACAGCAGCAAGGGTTGATCCTGCAGGTAGGACACATTCTGGAATATCACCCCGCTATTACCATTCTCAAGGAACTGGTCAATAGCGGTGAATTGGGCCGTATCTGGTACATCTATTCCCACCGTCTCAATTTGGGCAAGGTGCGGCAGGAGGAAAATATTCTCTGGAGCTTTGCTCCCCACGACATTTCTATCATCCTACGCCTGCTGGGCCAGGAGCCGGAACAGGTTTCGGCCTTTGGCGAGAGCTATTTGCAATCGAAGATCGCCGACGTTACCGTTACTAATCTCAGCTTTGCTGACGGCGTGAAAGCCCATATTTTCGTGAGCTGGCTGCATCCTTACAAGGAGCAAAAGCTGGTGGTGATCGGCGATAAAAAGATGGCCGTATTCGATGATACGGTGCGCGAGGGCAAGCTAAAGCTGTATGACAAGGGTATCGAGTGGCGGTCGGGGCTACCTGTACCCCGCCAGACGGCTGAAACCACGCTTATGCTGGACGAACAAGAGCCGATGCGTCTGGAATGCCAGCATTTTCTGGAGTGTATTCGCTCGGGACGGCAACCTCTCACCGATGGCGCCAGTGCCCTACGTGTGCTCAAGGTGTTGGAAGGGGCGCAGCGCTCGTTGGAACGCGCCGGCGCACCAGTGCCTCTCGCAGAGATCGACGCCAGCCCCGCGCTCGCTCCCTCTGCCGCTCCAGCCCCAGCCCCCTTCGTGCACCCTACCGCCGTGGTAGACGAGGGTGCCCAGATCGGCAGCGGTACGCGCATCTGGCATTTCAG
>JAADFV010000304.1 GCA_013152695.1 Chloroflexota bacterium
AGCAATGTGTTCAGCGAAGCAGTACTAATGCACGAGGGCTTAACCTATTCGAGAAACAGTAATTGAAATTTATATCCTATTCAATTTTTAGGGCGTCAATCTTGAACGCCACTTCATAACAGTGTGAATAAAGCTTCTTTGGTGATTCTAGCGAAGAGGAAACACCCGGTCCCATTCCGAACCCGGCAGTTAAGCTCTTCAGCGCCGATGGTAGTTGGGGGGCGACCCCCTGCGAGAGTAGGTCATCGCCAAGGAAGCTTTTTCTTTTTGTTCATGATAGGGTGCGATGATGAATCTTACTCCGGTCATATTGGCAGCAGGGAAAGGGACGCGCATGCGTTCACAGCTACCGAAAGTGCTGCATCATCTCAGTGGAAAACCAATGGTTTCGCATAGCGTCGCTCTGGCGCAGGGCCTAAGTCCCGAAAGGCCTGTCCTGATTGTCGGACACGGTGCCGATCTCGTGCAGAATACGGTAGGGGATCAGGCACGTTATGTGCTTCAGAGCCAGCAGTTGGGCACAGGTCATGCTGTGTTACAGGCCAAATCGCTATTGGCAGGAAAGACTGATCAGATCGTGGTTTTTACTGCCGATATGCCTTTGCTGACTGTGGATACCCTGCGAAAAGTGGTTGCTGCGCATAGCCAACATTCGGGACCGATGACAATGCTTTCTGTGATTGTCTCCGATCCGCGCGGGTTTGGGCGTGTTTTGCGCGATGACCAGGGTCATGTCCTGGCGGTAGTAGAAGAAGTAGAAGCCACACCAGAGCAGAGACAGATTCGGGAGCTCAATGCCAGTGTGTATTGTTTCGACGCCGATTGGCTGTGGTCCGCCCTGGAACGGCTTCAACCCAGCCCTCGTAAGGGCGAATATTACCTCACAGACACGGTTGCTTTGGCGAATGCCGATGGTTTTTCGGTAACGGCCGTGATCACGGAGGATGCAGACGAGGTCTTGGGGGTGAATACGCGTGCTCAATTGGCCGAGGCCGAACGTATCATGCGTCTGCGAATCAACCATGAATGGATGATGGCAGGGGTAACGATGATCAATCCTCATGCAACTTATGTCATGTCTGATGTTCAGATTGCTTCTGATGTGGAGATCTGGCCGGGCGCCCATCTTTTGGGCAACACTATCATTGAAACAGGTTGTGTGATTGGCCCAGGCGCTGTGTTGGAGAATGTGCATCTGGGTGCCCGTTCGCAGGTTGGGGCGTATGTTGTCCTCAAAGATCGCGATATTGCTCCCGATCAGGTTATTTTCCATGATGCGAATAGGCGGTAATATTGTCCATCCGACCTTAACTGTGATGTGCGATTTTGTTTTGCTGTCCTCTAATGCTATAGTTTAGGCACTAATCTGATAGTCAGGGTTATTCGGCTTCGTCTTGTTTGAATTTGGGCCGAAATTAACACTTGACGCTTTCTAAAACGTATGTCACTTTTTGTTAAGGAGGTTTTGCAAACTCTGTTATGGATGTTCCCTTAGGTTGGGGTATTGGCGTCTTAGTCGCGTCATTATTGCTTATGTTTCTGGTGGCTTTGACAGAGGTTTCATTAGCAACGGTGAGTCGGGCCCATGTGCGAAAATTAGGCGAGGAAGGTCTCTCATCGGCACTATTGATTGAGGCTTTGCTCAAGGATATCGAGCATTTTTTGGGTGGGCTTTTGGTATGGCGAACGATTGCCATTGGCGCTGCCACGACTACGGCTTCATGGCTTGTGTGGCAAAGCGGTGGTAATGCACTGCATTTGCTTGAGGCTTGGATTGGTATAGGCCTGGTGTTGATTCTGATCCAGGTCTTAGGCCGCTCTCTTGCCGTTCGCCACCCTGTCAGTGTGGCCATGCGCGTTGTGCGACCTATCCGTTGGTTGTTCGTCTTGGTTATGCCATTAGTTTGGATCATGCTACGCCTGGTGCAGCGCATCGGTGTAGAGGAGAATGCCAAGGTACGTAACATCTTTCTTACCGAAGACGGTTTGCGACTCCTCCTCAATTTTGGTGATGAAGAGCGCTTTATCGAAGAAGAAGAGCGGGAAATGATCAACAGTATTTTTCGCTTCAGTGAAACCACGGTGGAGGAAGTGATGGTACCGCGGGTGGATGTGGTCGCATTGGAAAAGCACGCCACTTTGCAAGAGGCGCTGGATACCATTGTCGAAGCCGGGCATTCCCGTATTCCTATCTATGATGAAACTATCGATAAGATCATTGGTGTTCTCTATGCTAAAGATTTGCTGACCTGTTTTCGTGATGGTTCTACCGATATGCCTATCACCCAATTGATGCGAGAGCCCTATTTTGTGCCGGAATCGGCCATGGTAGATGATTTACTCACTGATTTGCAGGCGAAAAAAACCCATCTTGCCATTGTCGTCGATGAATACGGCGGTACGGCCGGTGTCGTTACGATCGAGGACCTCCTCGAGGAGATTGTCGGAGAGATTCAGGATGAATATGATTCGGAAGTACCGTTATTGCAGAAGATTGGCGAAGGTGTGTATATGGCCAGTGGTCGCATGAACCTCGATGAGCTGAATCGAGAGCTTGATTTGAATCTGGCCGATGAGGATGAAAGCAACACCCTTGCCGGTCTCATCTATTCCTATCTGCAACGGGTGCCAGACCCAGGAGATGCTCTCGATCTTGGGAATACGCATCTCGAAGTCGTAAGAGTAGATGATAACCGCATCGAGGAAGTACAGATCGTGCTGGAAGGCAGTAACAGCAACAAGGATTCCCATAATGGGGAGAGTACAAATGATCACTAAAGAGCATGAGCAAGCATTGGTCCGTATGGCAACGGCGGCACGCGAGCGCGCTTATGCTCCCTATTCGCGCTATGCTGTGGGCGCAGCCGTATTGACGGCCCAAGGTGAGATGTTCAGCGGCTGCAATATCGAGAATGCTACCTATCCTGCCACGGTTTGTGCCGAACGTGTGGCCATTTTCAAAGCCGTTTCCGAGGGCCAGCAACAGCTTACTGCCATCGCCGTCGTCACCGAGAACGGTGGGAGCCCTTGCGGCATTTGCCGGCAGGTCATGCGCGAATTTGCTCCCGATATGATCGTCTTTATTGCTGACACCGCCGGCAACGTGCGGCAGACTACTGTGGCCGATCTGTTGCCGGATTCCTTCGGTCCAGACGATCTCCTTGGGCGTTGAGCCGTGGACCCTGTCGGCACGACGAGGTATTTCGTGCTGCTACCTTTTCATCTTGACGTGAGTCATGTCTTCTTCACGTGAACGTGTGTATCGCACACGAGCCATCGTTCTCAAACGGCGGGAGCAGGGCGAGGCAGATCGCGTAATCACTGTATTTACGCCTGAGTACGGTAAACGGGTGGTGATTGCCCGGGGGGTGCGCAAACCTGCCAGCCGTAAAGCTGGCCACCTCGAGCCCTTTACGCTCGTCTCTTTGCTATTGGCGAAGAGTCATGCTTGGGATATCATCACCCAGGCAGAGACGGTGACCAGTTTCCGGATATTGCGCGAAGATTTGGATCGTACTGCTTATGCCTATTATTTCTGTGAACTTTTGGATACTTTTACGCAAGAAGATGATAGCCACCCTGAATTGTTCGATCTACTCCTCTCTGGTTTCAACCACTTGCAGACGAGCACCGATTTAGCCTTGACCGCGCGTTGGTT
>JAADFV010000305.1 GCA_013152695.1 Chloroflexota bacterium
GCCGTTTCGACGGCTACGCCTACCCCAACCGATACGCCCACAGCTACACCGACCCACACACCCACACGCACTCCCACCCCAACGCCCACGCCCACCCCGACTGACACACCCACGCGCACTTCCACGCCGACACGTACTCCCACAGGGACACCTACGGCTACTTCAACCCCTACGCCGACGCGTACCCCGACCCCAACACGCACGCCAACGGCCACAGCAACGACCACACCGACGGCCACTGCCACCTCTACTCCTTCCCCGACGCCAACCGCCACCCCGACTCCGGTCTGGCGGTTCCGTGGCACAACCTATCGCGGCGCCTTTGGCGATGAGCGCACTCCCTTGCCGAATGTAGTTCTACGCTTGTACGGCCGCCACAATGGCGAGGCAGGGCCGGGAACATGGCTACAAACCCGCAGTAGCACCAATCCCGAAGGTTTTTGGAATTTCTACGAGCTACGCCGCTACGATTATTACCGTGTCATTGCTCAGGCGCCATCCGGGATGATCGCCACCGGCGCCTGGAGTGAGGATGGCCAGGTACTCGCCAACGATACCATCGAATGGTATCAGCCGTCGCCAGAAATTCATCTCAATAAATTCTTCTTCGATATCCCGGCCGCTACCTCTACTCCCACCACTACACCTACGCCTTCACCCTCTCGCACTCCCACCCCAACGCCAACACCCACTCGAACACCCACTCCTACTCCTACTGCCACACCAACCCTCACCCCCACCTCCACACCGACTCCGACCACATTACCCACATTTACGCCCTCTCCCACGCCTACTGCCACGCCCGTACAAACCGAGGTTCTTAATACAGTGGTCGAAGGGCTTACTTCCGGTGTGATGTTCAAATGGCGAACAGGTCAAGAGCCACTGGATCTCCTGTTCGTGGTGGAGCGACAAGAGGGCACGGTCGCAGCGTTCAACTTCATGTCCGGCTTCATTCCCGTGAGCCCGGAGATGCCGGGACAAGGCGCCAACAGCGCCTATGTCTGGCTCGATAGCAGCGCAGAAGCTGGCGTTGCTTATCTCTACCGCCTGCACATCCTTCCTGCCGACCGGTACACCACCCCCGTCGGTCCGATTGCACGTTGGTGGGAGCACTTTTTACCCATGATCAGTCGGGAGGATTAGAGCTGACGGCATATCCGGCGCCCGACTCGTAGCCGCCACACAAGGGTGGGGTGGCTCGCGCTTTTCTTGTTTGAGGAATGCATTAAATAATCAAGACACAATGACATGGCCTCTACAGCGTCGAAAACCAGCGCGCGTAGAGGCCACAGTAGCTGCGCCCAATGACCTGGCTATGGGGCGACAACCTGTCCCATGAAGAGGATTTCGCCAGTAGGACGGTCGTAAATAGCGAAGATGAAGGGATGATCGAGGGTGATGGTTACAGGCTCGCTGGGGACGGCTGACTTTAAGGCCATGACTACAGCCGTGGCTGCAGCCGCTTCCGTACCGGCTTCATTCACGTCCACGAAGGCTTTATGATAGACATTGCTGATGTGGAGGTCCAGAAGTTCGGGCGGGAGAGAGGTGTCTTGCGCGGTCATGCCGGAGAAATCAGCGTCATTGGAGAAGGGAAGCGGCATGCCCATGGCAGCGAGGGTGTCTTTCAGGGCGAAACCACTTTCAAATGAGAATTTGGGCATACTCAGCTCGACTTCACCCATATTCAAGGCCTTCTGAATTTCTCTCCAACGAGAAACATCCAGGGTGGCTGCATATTGCTCAAACTCTCCGGCCTTGGGCATCACGATCAACATCGTGAGAGCATCACCCAGGTAGGGCAAAGAGATGATTGTAGCATCATCGCCGACAGCGTAGGCAAAATGCCCTGTTTGTTGCATGAAAGGTACAGTGCTTGTGCTGCCGTCCAGGTGTGTAAAAGTGCCGTCCTGTGTGAATTCTTCTGAGAAGGGTTGAGCCCAAGCTGCCTTGAAGTAAATGGCGTTGGTGAGGACAAGACGTGTTAATTCATCGATGCTGCCGGGAGGTAAAAGATCCTTGATCTTATCCTCGGTCTGTTCACTCACCCAGTCATTGATCTCCTGGCGAGCACCGTCGGGATTATGAATGAAGTCGGTGAGGTTGAGATTGGCCTCGTAGATGTCTGCGAGTAGCTTGACATAATTTTTATCGAAAGGATAATCTTTCTGCCCCCAGAGGGCGTTTACGATGCGCAGTTGAAAGGCTGTAGGTTGTTCACCCTCCGGAGCTTCCAGCAACATCCACGGAGGTAATTGGCTGCGAGAGGCCAGTTCCTGGCTTAGCTGGGCCAAGGCGGCGTGGAGTTGGGATTCTGGGAGGTTGAAGTGGAGTGTTTGGGCCATTTGCGCTGCGGTTTCACCACGAGCGCCAGCATAGGTCATGGCCAGAGCCAGGGAGATGCTGTGAGGTGAGAAAAAGAGGTTTTTCTCGTCATGGAGCTGCTGGTAGAGTTCGATGGCAAACTCAGTGTTGCCTTGCACAGCCTGGGCGAGCTCGTCAGGGGAGATGTCGGAGGTCATAGGAGGCGTCTCCTGGTGAATAAGGTCGCGGAGTAAGGTATTGAATTCGGGAGGCGTGGCGGCATCCATGCCGTTAAAATAGGGCTGATCCCCTCGCAGGAAGTCGGTTTTGTCGGGGGCACAGCCGTAGCCAAACTCAACGATCTGGTCTCCGACATGAAATTGCAACGAGTAATAGCTCAGACAACGGCGACGAGGGCCCAAGGTCAAGGGTGTGTCGAGAGCACGAATGATTTCAGCGATGCGGTTGGAGTCGGTGATGGAAAGAAGGAGGTGAAAGGTACCGTCGCGTGGGGATTGGGAGACTTCGGGGTCAGGTGAGAGGGTGCCAGGGATGTAAATATCGATACGAGTTGTATTTTGGAGGTTGGCAGCTTCGACAAGGTTGACGCTGTCAGTCTTGGCGCTGCTGCTTGCTTGTGGCCCGCATTCACCGCGAAAATAGGCCCACTCCTCGCATTCGCTGCCATCAGGGAAGATGCAAACACCATATTGGTTGCCAGCTTCATCACTACGGATTTCGTAGGTGTTGCCTTGCTCCTGGCAATGGACGGCAGCGGGGTTGGCTAATTGGCCTTCGCTAGCGGGGGTTGGTGGCGGGGCGCAGGCGCTCAAGCTGATGATGAGGATGCTTACGATTAGAATGGTAATTGGCAGATTTTTCATATGCTCAGCTCCATAAGGGCCAGTAAAGGGGGAGATATGGGAGAAAACGTGTATGATCAAGACGTTTTCTAATCAGGGAGAGTTCCCTACATCTGCTAGGCACGTGGTCGATTCTCAGTGGCGATAATCGTCAGTCGTTGAGGTGCAATCCTTGGTTTCACTGAGAGTGAATAGGTCCTCGCTAGTCAGATTGTAGCCCCCTGAGCTAGAAATTTCCGTCGGAGCAGGAAGCAACAGGGAGTAGGAAGCAAGAAGTTAGAAGCAAGGAGCAGGAAGTAAGGAGCAGGAATTGTTCGCCCGCAAAGGGAGGGAGACGGGAGACGGAAGAGAGTATTGAAGGGATATTTGTAGGGGTGAGGAATTCCGTAGTAGGCTCCTCATTGGAAAAAGCGTAACATAAGGAAAGACAGATGGGCTGATGCGGCGTCGAGGTTGGAATTGCTCACCCGCAGGGGAAGGA
>JAADFV010000306.1 GCA_013152695.1 Chloroflexota bacterium
CCCATCTCTCTCGTTTCCAAGAGGAGTGCCCTTGGGTATGGGGTCTACGCCACAATAGGTGATGCGATGGACTCCACGCACGCAACCGCGCCGAAGCCGGGTTCAGCCGGCGCCCTACGGTTCACCGTTGGGCGCTCCGCGCTAACTCAACCACAACCTTTTTCCCCAACCACCAACGCGCCACACGTTGCTGCGTCCATCGCATCGAGGGATGCGATGAACGCTCGCTAAGCAACTACTTGGGGTGAAATTAAAACAAAATACCTATTTCCACTTGATCGTACAGCCCACTGCTGGCGTTTTGGCTGGACGAGGAGTCTGTCCTGCCAAAATTGCATCGAGCGCATCACGTAAATAATGACGCTGCACACCCTCGGGATCTTCGAAATTATCGTCGATAGAGCCATGGTATTGTAAGGTGCGAGCCTGATCGAAGAGAAATACTTCAGGTGTGCGCTCTGCCCCGTAGGCGGTGGCGACTTCCTGGCTTTCGTCAAATAGGTACGGGAAATTAAATCCTTTATCCCGTGCCCGTTCCTGCATCTTTTCGAAACTATCGGCCGGATACTTCTTCACGTCATTGGAATTGATGGCAATGAGCTGCACGCCCTGATCGGCATAGTCCCGCTGGATCTCGATCATGCGGTCTTCCCAGGCGCGCACGTAGGGGCAATGATTACAACTGAAGATGATGACAAGGGCTTTTTTATCGCTGTAATCACTTGCGGCGTGTTGCTTGCCATCGACACCGGGAAGAGAGAAGGGGATGAGTGGGTCTCCGATATTCATTCTGATTCCTCCGTGAGAGATGATGTAGAAGCCAGAGCACGTGTAAGTGCTTGGCGAATGAGCTGGGGTGAGGGAAGAGGCGAAAATCTACCATCCTCCCGGCGGTAGGTACGGCAGGTTAGTGCTGGGGGCGTTGTAGGAGGGGGGGGATCGATATCTTTTCCCTCAACAAGGATCGTCGGCGAACCAATGAAATGCCATTGCTGAGCCTGTTCCTCCGTTTCGATTTTGATAATCTCGATCGAAGCCTTGATGCCGAGTTCCGCCAAAGCTTGCTTAAGCCGCGCCAATGCTTGCTCGTGCGAGGGACAATCTTCATAATAAAGGAATTGAATCTGCATAGGGATGTCAACTTGCCTCATTGCTTTTTCGCAACCGCAGAGCAGTGCCCCTGAATGATCACACAATATTTGACGATCAAGCGGGAACAGGCTGACTAAGCATTTGCCTGCCAATACTGGCTGAAAAGGGAATATGGATGGAAGAAAAAGTGTGTTTAAAGGAGATGCAGGGTCGATTTTACCCTGTCTTAATCTTTGGTGCAACTACTACCCTATCAGATTTGACAAACAAATGTTCTCGATTTACAAATAAGAAGTACTTTCCAAACACTATTTCACCCGAAGATATTACGCGGTCAAGTGTGGTTCGAAGGCTGTCGTTCTGAGGGAAATGAAGAATCTGTGAAATAAGGAGACTCGCTTCTACCGATAGGCGATTCTTCACTCTTTTTGAACTAACAGTCTTCCCAATGTCACCAAGACTGGGTAATAGACTTCTCATCATTCATGGAGGTTAGTCTTATGGCAGATGTCGGATGTGCCAGACCCACCGGTGCCTCAGTAAACCAACCGGTAACCGAATCCCCACCCCCCTCTCCTCAACCTGAACAGGAGGTTGTTAGCATGGCCCAAGCAAGAGTGGGCAAAGTAGCCCCCGATTTTCAAGCACCTGCCTATTACAAAGGCGAATTTACTTCTGTCAAGCTTTCAGATGTCGTTAGCAAAGGCTGGACACTAATCTGCTTCTATCCCGGTGATTTCACCTACGTCTGAGCGACCGAATTGGCAGCGGTCGCTGCCCGATATGATGATTTACAGGCCTTGGGAGTCAACGTCATTTCCGTAAGCGTGGATAGCGTTTTCACCCACAAGATGTGGAATGATCATGAGCTCTCGAAGATGGTGGAAGGTGGTATCCCCTGGATGATGGCCTCGGATACGCCAGGGAATGTGGGCAAAGTCTATGGTGTCTACGATGAAGACTCAGGTGTAGAGCTTCGTGGACGCTTTATCATCGATCCTGACGGCGTCATCCAGGCCGCCGAGATTCTGACCCCGCCCGTGGGCCGGAATATCGATGAAACCATTCGACAGGTACAAGCATTTCAGCATGTACGCGCTACCGGCGGCAAAGAAGCGATGCCGGCCGAATGGAAACCCGGCAAACCCACGCTCAAACCTGGCCCCGATCTGGTGGGTAATGTTTGGAAAGTCTGGAAACCCGGTGAATAACTGATCGACGATCTGTTTTTCGCTTCAGAGGCGGGCCCGCGGGTTCCGCCTCTGTTTTTTGGGCCTGATACAATGATGCCCGACCTCGTGATCGGTCGGGCAAGCTCATTGAACTTTCTGTAGTGAAACCGTAGGTTTCGTCCTCGGTTAGTCGATATCGACTGATACCCGTACGCCTTGACGGGCAGCAGCCACCCGCGCCACTGTACGAATGGCTTCAGCGGTACGCCCGCGTTTGCCGATCAAACGCCCTACGTCCCCCGGCGCGGCCGTGACTTCGATGAAAAGGCTCGAGCCAGAGCGATGGGTATCAACCTGTACCTGGTCGGGATGTTCTACCAGTGATTTGGCAATGAATTCAATCAAATTTTTCATGATGATGGGTAGGGATGACCGTCAAACGGGAGGGGTGAGAAAAGAAAACGAATCCCGAAGGCTTAGGCCTCAGGGCTATCGCTTTCGGAGGGTGCTGTCAAATCGATATTGCGCAACATTTGTTGTACAGCTTCACTGGGCTGTGCGCCTTGCTGTAGCCAGTAATTGGTGCGCTCACGATTAATCTCAAAGGTGGGGGGATTTGTGCGAGGATTGTAATATCCCAGGGTCTCGATAAAGCGACCGTCACGAGGGGAGCGTTGATCGGCAACGACAACGCGATATGAAGCCTGTTTCTTGGCTCCAGTGCGGCGTAAACGAATACGTACCATAATAAATGTGAACTCCTGAAAAGATGTCTAAAGTGGGTGAATGTTAAGTGTTGGGAAGAGAGATGTTATAAACCAAATAGTCCGGAAATGCCGCCACGGCGGCCAGACTGCAACTGTTTCATCAAACGCTGCATTTGCCGGAACTGAGATAACAGTTCGTTGACCTGCTGAACAGAGGTGCCAGAGCCTGCCGCAATTCTACGTTTGCGGCTGCCGTTCAATATACGAGGGTTGTGGCGTTCGGCCATGGTCATCGAACTGATGATCGCTTCGATATGACGCAGTTGTTTGTCTGCTGCTTGCGGATCGATCTCCTTGGCAACGCGTCCCATGCCAGGGATCATCTCGAGTAAGCCGCTTAGTGGCCCCATTTTCTTAATCTGACGCATCTGTTTGAGAAAATCATCCAGATCGAAGGAAGCAGAGCGCAGTTTCTTTTCCATGCGTTCCGCTTCTTGCTTATCGATGACCGATTCGGCCTTCTCGATCATGGTGAGCATGTCACCCATGCCCAAAATGCGAGATGCCAGTCGGTCGGGATGGAAGACTTCGATGCCGTCGATCTTTTCGCTGGTACCGAGGAATTTGATGGGGACACCGGTGACGGAGCGCATGGAAATCGCGGC
>JAADFV010000307.1 GCA_013152695.1 Chloroflexota bacterium
ATCCTGGACGCTTATGGTGGCGTGTTCCTGGCCGATGTCGTGGGGCTGGGCAAAACCTTTATTTCGGCTCTGCTGGCGCAACAATTGAATGACGGCCGTATTTTGATCATCTGTCCGCCGGTGCTCAAAGAATATTGGGAAGAAACATTTCGCGACTTTCGCGTGCCGGCAACCGTGGAATCGTTGGGAAAACTGGACCACATCCTGGAAAAGGGGCATGAACGCTACAGATACGTCTTCGTGGATGAGGCGCATCGTTTTCGTAATGAAAATACCCAGCAATACGAAAAACTACACAAGATATGTTGGGGTAAGAAGGTGATTTTGGTTTCAGCCACACCGCTCAATAACCAGATCGACGATATTTTTTCCCAACTCAAACTCTTTCAGACGCCCAAGAAAAGCCTTATTCCGGGCGTGAGGGATCTGGAACGTTTCTTCAAAGATTTGAAAAAACGTCTGCGCCAGTATGATGACAAGAACGACCCTGCTTACATCCAGGAAGTGAAGGATGTGGCGCGGGAGGTGCGAACCAGGGTGCTGAGCCATGTGATGGTGCGGCGCACGCGTCACGAAATCGCTGAGTACTACAGCCAGGATATCAAAGAGCAAGGATTATTCTTCCCGGAGATCGCCGAACCCCAACGCCTGGTTTACCAATTCGACCCGGAAACGGAATCGGTGTTCGATCAGACCATCGAACTCCTGAAGTCTTTCCACTACGCCCGATACATGCCCCGGCTCTATTTGAAAGCGGGCATTTCCGCCTTCGAAGCGCAATCCCAACGCAACGTCGGGGGTTTTATGAAGGGCTTGCTGGTCAAACGCCTGGAGAGCAGCTTCTACGCCTTCAAGATGACCCTCGCTCGTTTCATCCAATCGTATGATCGTTTTATGGGGATGCTGGATGAGGGGACGGTGTACATCAGCAAGACTGTGAACGTTTATGATCTGCTGGAACGGGACGACGAGGAGGAGATGCAACGGCTGCTGGAAACAGAAGACCTGGAAAAATACGATGCGGATGACTTTTCGTCCGAGTTCCGGGACGCTTTGGCGGCCGATCGTGCCTTACTGATCCAGGTCGATCAGTTGTGGCAGGGGGTAGAGCGCGACCCCAAGCGGGAAGAGTTCATCCGCCAATTACGACGAAATCCCCTGCTCAAGAACCAGAAGCTGATCGTCTTTTCGGAATCGGCGGAAACCGTCGGCTATCTCTACGAGAGCCTACAAAGTGAATTTCCCGGTCAGGTGATGGCATTTAGCAGTAGCGGCGGCATACACAATGGCGTTGTCCTCGGCAAGGAGCCTGCCCGGCGACTCATCGCCGCAAATTATGACCCAGGCAACCGAAATGCCAAAGACACCGTACGGATTTTGATCACCACCGATGTGCTGGCGGAAGGCATCAACCTGCATCGCTCCCACATTGTGGTCAACTACGACCTGCCCTGGAACCCCACGCGGGTGTTACAACGGGTGGGACGCGTCAACCGGGTGGGTACGTCGCATCCTCAGATTTATGTCTTCAACTTTTTCCCCACCAGCCAGTCAGATGAGCAGATCGGCCTGGAAGCCAATATCATCTCCAAAATCCAGGCCTTCCACGACATGTTGGGCGAGGATGCCAAGTACCTGTCGGAGGAAGAGGAGGTGACGCAACATGATCTGCGGGGGCAGGTGCTGTATCGCAAGTTGGTGAGCAAGGAGACCTACGAGGGTGAGGAGGCGGAGGAGGAGTCGGACCTGGAATACTTGCAAGTGATCCGCCAGGTACGGGATGACGATCCCGATCTGTTCCAACGCATCAAGCGGTTGCCCATCAAGGCTCGCGCCGGCCGGGAATGGCATGGAGGCGGGGAAACAGAGGCCGGCGGGGGGGAACAGTTGGTCACTTTTTTCCGACGGGGCAGATTGAAGAAGTTTTTCACTGCCGGCACCGATGGCGAGCAGGAGCTCGATTTCTTCGGGGCGGTGGATTTGATGCGCTGCGACCCGGACACTCCGGCCATTCCCATCCCCAAAAGCTTTTACGACTGGCTGGCGCGCAACAAACAGCAATTCGACGCCGTGTTACAGGGGGACAATATGCCCAAGTCCACGGGCGGCGGCCATACGAATACCCAGCGCGTGCTGAAAAACATCCGGGCGGCGCAAAAGGACAACAAAAAGATGACCGATGAGGACGAGGCCTTTCTGCGTATGGCCCGGCAGGCCTTCGAGGAGGGGCGCATTCCCCGCAAGACCAGCCAACGCATCATGCAGGCCATCGACAAGCAGAAACGCGCCCTCTCCGGACTGCGCATTCTGGCGATCCTGCGGGCCGAATTGGACCCTGCCCTTCTTACCGCCCATCCCGCACAAAGCGAACGTGCTGGCGAAAAGCGGGAAATCATCCTCTCAGCCTATCTGAGGCGAAATCCATGAACCGCGACGCGGCCATCCATCTCATCAACCAGACCTTCGACAATCCCTTCGCTGAAGCGCAATTCGGGCGGCTGGCGAGCAACATCCTGAATGAGGTCGATCGGGGCAAGGCGTTTGTTTCGCGACATGGGAACTACATCCCCCAGCCATTCCGCGGGCACATCCGCCAATACAAACGCCCCTTCGTTTACACCGACCCCAATGGCGAGCGCCTGGATGTGCTGGTGGTGCGTTTGCACAAGACGAGCAGCCTGGAGCGGGCGCGCACCATGCAGCGCAACTTCGTCTCCTGGTATCTGAAGCAGGATCACGCCGAAGCGGTGGAAGCGGCTTTGGTGGCCTTTTATCACGACGATGTGGCCGACTGGCGATTCTCGTTGGTGCGCCTGGAATACGCCTTCGGCGATGAGGGCGTGCAAGAGAAGCTGACCCCGGCCCGGCGTTACTCTTATCTGGTGGGGTCCACCGAACCCACGCATACGGCGGAGCAGCAATTGCTGCCCTTCCTCCTCAACGACGCCGCCAACCCCACCATCGACCAACTGACCGCGGCCTTCCACATCGAAACGGTCAGCAAACAGTTCTTCGAGGCGTACAAGGAATTGTTCCTGAAGCTGGTGGAAGCCATCGAGGAGACGTTGGCGCATGACAGGGTTGTCGCCACAGACTTCGAGCGGGCGGGCATTCACCTGTCCAGCTTTGCCAAAAAACTATTGGGCCAGATCGTCTTTCTCTATTTCATCCAGAAGAAGGGCTGGCTGGGCGTGGGACCGGACAAGCCCTGGGGAACCGGCCCCAAGGATTTCATGCGCCGTCTTTTCGAGCGCAGCCAGGAGACAGGCAGCAGCGATTTCTTCAATGATTACCTGGAGCCGCTTTTTTACGATGCCCTGGCCATCCAGCGCCCCGGCGACCGCTTCACCCTGAACGGTTACGCGGCCAAAATCCCCTTCCTCAACGGCGGCCTGTTCGAGCCCATGGGCGGCTACGACTGGCGGCACACCAATCTGGCTCTGCCCAATACCCTCTTTTCCAACCGCAAAGATGAGCGCGATGACAGCGCCACGGGCATCCTGGATGTATTCGATCGCTACAATTTCACGGTGTGGGAGGAGGAGCCGCTGGAAAAAGAAGTGGCCGTGGACCCGGAGATGCTGGGCAAGGTCTTCGAGAACCTGTTGGAAGTGCAGGATCGTAA
>JAADFV010000308.1 GCA_013152695.1 Chloroflexota bacterium
TAGGTAAAAAAGAATGCGACAAGCGCTAGAGCTGCAGAGGTGACGCCGAGCCAGTTGGGGTTCATATTTGGAGGATATTAAATGTGGAGAGGCTTGGTGTAAATTTTCACCTTCTGATCGTAGAATCAGCCCTCTGACGCTCGAATTATCATCGCAGGACTTACTGATTGAGCGGCGTTAATTCGGCCATGTGTGCTCCAAAGCCAATCTAGAGCTTTTGGCTATGCCTCAAAAATCCCGGGGTTTGGGGCGGAGCCCCATGTTGAGCAAAATTGCGTAGCGTTTTTTCGTTTTTATCCACTGCTAGCCGCCGTTTTTGTTCGCCAAATTGTTCCACGGACGAGTCGCTTATTGAGACTGTGTTTTGAACACTACTTTTGATGCTCGTCTTGTGGCGTGGAACACATATGGCTTCGTCTTATTGAGACGTATAACCTCTAACAACGTCATCTAATACACAGTTGCAGAGTGCGGTTTGCGGGCTTTGGTGGCTTTCTCCATGAAATTCACCCCACGCCTGCCTCCCCAGCACCTCGACCTGCTCAACCTACGCGTGAACATCCGGACCAAGGGCTGTCCGCACTGCCAGTGCCAGAGCGCACTCAAATCACACGGTTATCTCAAAGGATTCGCTCCAGGCAGTAGTGATGAAGTTACCCGTGGATTGCGTTTTTTTGCTCCAACCGCTACTCAAACAAAGGTTGTGGCCGAACCTTCTCGATTCACTGGGATTGCGTGTTCCCCTTTTGCTCACTGCGGCCCCAGCAACTCTTCAAGCTACTGCTCATCGTAGCGGACGGCTGTAGGACAGCGCCCGCTCGAATAGTATCAGGTTTCCCGCAGACCATCACTTCCGCCTACCGCTGGGTGAAAAAGTGGCGGCTTGGAGCTCCGCACATACGCTCTCAACTCTGCCTCGTGCGCCCTCCTCCCACACAAAGCAACATCAGCAATGATCTCTATACCCTCCAGCATTTGGAGGAGGCATTCCCTTACGCCTACCGCCCACTGGAAGCCTTCCAAAACACCTTCCAAATCCCACTGCTGCCCTGATCTATCAAAAAACACCCCTTCGGTCGTCCGAAACTGTCCCTTCCGCGCACTGGTTTTACCACGCTTCCATCAAAGCCCTATCGTCCGGATTTCCACAAAAACACAGCAACAGAATTAGGCTATGGAAAATCACATGCAGGCGGCGCTAGTTGCCCGCTCTTATGAAACGCATATCAAACTACCTAAAAATGAGAGTCCTCGGGGCTCTGGAATACGCCGAGGGAGACTCCAACGTCGCCCGTTACAAAACCGTCAGCCGGATGATTTTCAACGACGAGGACGGCATCCCCCGCCAGTTCACCTGGAAAACCATCCAAACCTGGTGGTACCATTACCGTGAACACGGCATCACCGAACCCAAAAGCCGCGTCGACAAAGACACCTTGCGCAAAGTGGTTCCCGAAGAGCTCCTAGAGGCCATTGAAAAAGTCCTGTCCGGCTTCCATGGCAAAAAATACAATATCACCGAGGTTTACCGGGCCTGTATTGAACAAGGCCACTTGCGAAGTAGTCAGGTCGCCTCCAGTACTTTCCGCAGGAACGTCAAGAAATTCGACCTCCTCAAACCCGTCGACGCAAACACTCCCAAGCCCCGGCTTGCTTTTGCCAAAGCGCACGCCAACGACATGTGGCAGGCCGACACCCTCTACGGCCCCTATATCAAGATCGAAGGCAAGCCGGTCCAGACCTTCCTCATCTGCTTCATCGACGATGCCTCGCGAGTCATTCCCCATGGCGAGTTCTACACCGCGGACACCACCTCCAACCTCATTAACTGCTTCCAAACCGCGCTCTTCAAACGCGGCAAGCCACGCCAGATGTATGTCGACAACGGCTCCAATTACTCGTCCAAGGAGTTTTCGCTCATTTGCAATCGCATTGGCACCTTCCTGAGCCATACGCCCATCAGGGACGGTGCTGCCAAAGGGAAAATAGAGCGCTTCTTTCGCACCGTGCGCGACCAGTTCCTGATCCGCAATCTCAGTGGTATCAATGGCCTGCTCCAACTCAACAGCCAGTTCATCGACTGGGTCGAGAACAGCTACCACACCAGGGAACACTCCACTCTCGGCATGAGGCCACTTGATCGCTTCGGCCTCGATCTAAGTAGAATCAAGCACCACGATCCCTCAGAATACAATGCCGAACTCTTCTACATGGAAACCACCCGCAAAGTCCGAGCCGACAACACTTTCAGCTTCCATAACATCCGTTACGAAGCCCCGCGCGACTTACGCAATCTGAAGATCACCATCCGCTATGATCGCAATTATGCCACCCTTGCCCCCATCGTTTATCAGGATGAAGAGCGCCTCGGGGCGGCAATCCAACTTGATTACATCGGCAATGACAGAGCTCCCAAAAACCTTCCACCTTACGACCCGCCTCAAAGCTAGGCCTGAATAGAACGACTTTAGATCAACTATAAAACATCATGATAAGAACTTACTTCGGCCTGACGACCAATCCCTTCACCACCACCAAGGACACCCCTTTGCTGGAGCACCAGCAACGGCACTTTGAGATCCTCAAAGTGCACAACCAACAAGGTGGACTCTGCGTCATTCTTGGCGAACCCGGCACTGGAAAAACCGTGCTCAAAAACGCCATCATCAACCATGATCCCAAGTTATGGATCACTCCGGTCATCAATCGCTCGCTGCACAGTTGGCATAATATGCTGCGGTTACTGTGCCAGGCCTTTGAACTCGAAACCGATGGCAAGGATCACAAGTGTGAAGACCGGCTCATCAACTGTGCCCGCGCCCTCAACGGTAAAGGAAAACTTGTCATCCCGATTATTGACGATGCTCACTTAATCCCCATCGAGGCACTGCGAAAACTCAGGCTCTTACTTGAGGACTTCCCCAAAAACCACAACCTCGTGTTGCTCGGCCAGCCCTCGTTGAACACCACATTACAACTCAGGATCAACGAGGACATCAGAAGCCGGATCACCTACTCAGCCATCGTCGAAAGACTGGCTCCGGATACCATCGCCAAGTTCATCAATGAGCAGCTCGATCTGGTCGGACTGCCTCACAGCACCTTTACCGATGCGGCTTTAAACCTCATAGCACGCAGTTCGGAAGGCGCGCTCAGAGCCGTCAAGAACCTCTGCATCGGCTCCATGATTGAAGCTGTGCGCGACAGCACCAAAACCATCGACATCAAGCAGGTCAACGCCGTGTTGTTGCAGCCCCACTGGCGACATAACCAGCAACAAGAACCCAAGGAAGCCCTCTTTCTGACCAATCAAAAACCAGCGCAAAAATAAACACTTTTGGTGAAACGGAAGCGGGCACTGCTGGGAAGCAACCTGCCAAGGGATAACCAAAGCCGAAGGCGACGGATGCGTCGTACTGAAACGAGGGCGTGTTCACCAAGTGGACACGCCCTTCCTCATCGTAAAAACGACATCCAGAGCTTTTGAACATGCTTTGTCCCGCTTACGCGGGACCGCCATCCAAGTCATAATCGACTTCCAAAATCGCACCACATGAGCACACCCATCACAGCCGGTTCACAGAGTACAATGCAGCGGAGTACTTTCTTAGATGA
>JAADFV010000309.1:0-23930 GCA_013152695.1 Chloroflexota bacterium
ACGCCTATTGGGGGGCGTTTACTGTGGGTTCTGGTGGCGAAGGAGACCGCCCTATTGTCGTAAGCTATGCCACCAGTCCTGTTGCCGAAGTTTACTACAACGAGCTGGAAACTCCGCCCACCGCCAGTGTCAACACCGCCGGTAATAGCTTCGAGCAAATCGAGTTCGTTGGAATCCTGGCCAAGAGCCCCCATCAACAAGCCGCCCGTCAGCTTGTCGACTTTCTCCTCAGCCCCGCTTTTCAGGAGGATATCCCCCTGCACATGTTCGTCTATCCGGCCAACAGCACCGCTTCCGTAGGCGACCTCTTCCAAAAATGGGCTGAGGTACCAGAATCCCCCGTACAACTCTCTCCCGATGCTATCAGCGCCCATCGTGAGGAGTGGATCGAAGCCTGGACCGACGTGATGTTAAGGTAGCATACGGTATTTTCGAGCCAACGTCGAAAAACACGAGACTACGCCACACCGGAGCACTTCACAATCTCCCTGTCATGCAGATCATATCTTCTTTTCGCAACAAAAAGACTGACGCTAAGCCCACTCCCTTTTGGGGGCGGCTTACGGTAGTGCTACTGCGTAGTCTCGTCTGGCCTCGTTCCCCTTCTGTTTCTCGCAGCCTTCTTCTTCTATCCCCTCCTGGCGATTTTCAAGCTCAGCTTCTTTCCGGAAGGCCAATTTGCGGCGGAGGCACTGCGTCCTCTCCTCGAAAAGACCTATTATGCACGAGTTCTCTGGTTTACGACCTGGCAAGCAACGGTTAGCACCCTGGGCGCCCTGTTGCTGGGACTCCCCGCCGCTTACGTCTTTGCCCGTTATCGCTTTCCAGGAAAAACACTTCTGCGCGCCTTTGCTACCCTGCCCTTTGTTATGCCCACGGTCGTGGTGGCTACAGCCTTTACCGCCCTTTTAGGACGACATGGTCTACTAAACGAAGTTTTACGCAGCCTATTCCACCTCGATACCTCCCCCATCCATTTACAAAACACCATTTGGATCATTTTACTGGCCCATATTTTTTACAACACTTCGGTCGTGATCCGAGTGGTTGGTGGATTCTGGACGCATCTCGATCCCCGCCTGGGCGCAGCCGCGGCCGTGCTGGGTGCAAGCCCTTGGACACGGTTTCGAATGATTACGGTGCCATTGCTGTTGCCGGCGATCACTGCCGCCAGCCTTCTCGTATTCATGTTCAACTTCACCTCTTTTGGCGTGATTCTCATTTTGGGTGGCCCCGCATTTGCCACCATCGAAGTGGAGATCTACCGCACGGCAGTTCGCCTGTTCAATCTCCCCGTAGCAGCGGCACTTTCCTTGGTACAAATGATCTTTACCTTGGGGCTAATGGCCGGCTACACGCGACTTCAGCAACGCATGACCATCCCCTTACAGCTGCGCCCCAGTGTCGAAACGCAGCGTTCGCCTGCTTCCTGGCCAGAGCGCCTTTTCATTTTTGGCATACTGTCCAGTCTGAGTATTTTTCTCCTTAGCCCCCTCTTAGCCCTGATCATTCGATCATTCTCCTTGGGGGGATCGTTAACCCTTCGTTACTATCTCGCCTTATTCGTCAATCGTACCGGATCGGTCTTCTTTGTAACACCGATCATGGCAGTACGGAACTCACTGCTCTTTGCTTTTTCTACCGTAATTTTCTCGCTTATTATTGGCCTTACAAGTGCTTACTTACTCATACAATCGGACAAGAAAAACAAACGCCTGGCTTATTTACTCGATCCGCTTTTTATGCTACCACTGGGCACCAGTGCCGTCACCCTGGGGTTTGGCTACATTATTGCCCTCGACAAACCCCCTCTAAATTTACGCTCCAGTTTGATCATTCTCCCCATTGCCCACACCTTGATTGCCTTTCCTTTCGTTTTACGCTCTGTTTTACCCATTTTGCGCGGCATGCACCCCCACTTACGTGAATCAGCGGCTGTCCTGGGCGCCCCGCCCCTCGCCATTCTTCGTCATATCGACCTGCCTCTTCTGTCCCGCGCCCTGGTGGTGGGTGTCGTCTTTGCCTTTACCGTGAGTATGGGAGAATTTGGTGCTACCTTGCTGGTCAGTCGCCCCCAATTCCCCACCCTTCCTATTGCCATCTACCGCTTCCTGGGGCAACCAGGTTTGATCAACTACGGTCAGGCCCTGGCGATGAGTGTCATACTTATGCTTACCACGGCTGTCGGCTTCCTGGGCATCGAAAACCTACGTTATGGAGACATCGGTGAATTCTAGCTCGACGAACTCTAGCCCGTCCCCCTTCCTGCTTGCCGAACAACTCACAAAATCCTTTGCGCAGACACCGGTGCTCAGAGGCGTTGATTTGACCATCCATACCGGCGAAATCGTATGCTTGCTAGGGCCCAGCGGCTGCGGAAAAACAACCCTGTTGCGCGTCATTGCCGGTTTAGAGATGCCTGATACGGGAAGAGTCGTGTGTGAAGGAGTCGATATCACTTCTGTACCCGCACATCGCCGGGAATTTGGCCTCATGTTTCAAGACTACGCTCTCTTTCCGCACATGAGTGTCTTCGACAACATCGCCTTTGGCTTACGCATGCACCATTGGCCCCGGCCACAAATCGAGCAGCGAATTCAGGAACTCTTAGACTTGGTCAATCTTTCGGGATATGCCGAGAGAAAGGTGCATGAGCTAAGCGGAGGAGAACAGCAACGAGTGGCCCTGGCTCGCAGTTTGGCCCCCCAGCCGCGGCTACTGATGTTGGATGAACCAATGGGTTCACTTGACAGGGTATTACGTGACAGGCTTCTGGATGAACTACGGGAGGTGTTAGGACGCCTGCAGCAGACGGCCTTGTATGTGACACATGATCAGTGGGAAGCCTTTGCCGTGGCCGATCGAATAGTGTTGATGAATGAAGGCGTCGTAGAGCAAGGGGGAACACCGGATGAGCTCTATAGACAGCCGGCTTCGTTATTTGCTGCACGCTTTCTTGGTTTCCGCAACGAGTTCCCCGCCCGCGTTTTGGCTGTTACCCCAAACCCTATCCTGGAAACTCCTCTGGGCAAACTCTACCCCCTGCGCATACCTGAAGGTACCCGCCCCGGGGAGAAAGTCGTCGTGGTCGTTCGCCCCGAAGTTGCGCAAGTGCACAGCCACGAGATATCTGCGCCCAATCTTGTGTCGCTGCGTTTTGCCTCGCTTTCCTTCCGCGGCGCCCAATGCTTGTGGCGCCTACGCCCTCCCCAACACCCCAATATTCTTCTTGAATTTCACTTGCCGCCTCAGTCCTTCCGCCCTCACCCCGGCGATATGATCTCCCTAACCTTACAGCCGGATGGTATTCTTGTTTTTGCCGGCAGCCCTACAGAGGATGCTGGGGGGAAAAGAGTGAGAAAAGATACCCCAGAAGGCAGATAAGCCCTTATCGACAAAACAAACGTAGAAAATCTTGTGGTTTTCCCCTCGCACACACGGCTAAAACCTGCCATCTCACCAGATTTATGATTATGCGAAACAACGAAAACGCACGCTAACGCACGTTAATGCACTTTTTCGTATAGCGGGTCTCGTTGTTTGACATATTGATCACGCCCCGTACTGGCAATATAAGCATCGAAGGCGTCTCTCATACGAAATTGACCGGGCATTTCATGGTTTTTAACCCAATGAAAAAACATCGGTATCTCTCGCTCCGCTGTGACAATCTCCCAGTAGAAAAGAAGGCTGATAACACCGCCCTGCTCCAACATACCGCTGGTATAAAATGATTCGAGCACAGGACGACGATCATAAGCCACACGCTGATGCTTGGCCTGCCATCCGCCCCAGACCGTTTCCTCATCGGTGCTTTCCAGAAGTACAAATTGAGCGCGGACATCACCGTTGAGAGGCATACCCACACTGCCAGAATTGATGATGTGCCATTGCTGGGGCCGTGCAGATGCGGGTGGAGGATAAGTGTAGGGGTTAGTGAAGAGGGTGGGGCTGGTAGACTCTGGCGCCCGGATGAACCAATCAAGCTGCACATGCGTATGTGCACTCACAAGTGTTTCCTGAGGAACTTCAGCCGCAAAGCGCAAAATCTCATCGTGGGGCTGGTCCTCGTAGAAACCCCAACGATGGTGGCCGGGAACCCCGTGGGCAACGCGCAAAGGTTGGGTACCAGGATAATAGAGAGTCAGATCATCAGGCAGCTCCGCCAGATACCGCCCGTGCTCAGGCGTTAGATTTTCAACCAGCCAGTGGAGCTGCCCCCAGCGTTCTGGATCAGTGCTATCAGGAACATCGCGATCTGTGCCATAATTCAGATAATAAAACTCATGATTACCCCGTGTAACCAACCAGTTTTGATGACGTATCCTCTCAACGACAGCATTGCTGTTGGGCACAGCATTGATGATATCGCCATTGATAATGACCTTGTCGGGTTGCAGGCGCTCGAGTGCGGCAATGACGGCCTCGAGGGCGTGGATATTGCCATGAATATCGGCCAAAACTGCTAGCTGCATAACTTCTACGAGAGATCAGGAGCGTGAAAACTGAACGCCCCACGATGTGTGGGGCGTTTGCGATTTTAGTACGACAACGATCTTAGCAATCGACGACTGAGTTATCTTCTCCCAGACCATTGGGGATGTAGCGGTCGGCCGCCCGGTCATTTTCCCAGGCACCGTCGATACGATAACGAAATTGATAACTTCGCCCAGGCCGTAACTCAAGATCGATCTTGAAATCACCACTTTTCAGTCGCTTAAGGGGTTGTGGCTGCCAGTTATTAAATTCGCCAGCTATTTCTGCCTTCTGCGCTTTTTTGGCAAAATCAACGCGGAATGTGACTTTGGTCGCTTGCCGACTCTTAAGATATTTTTTGGTAATCATGTGTGACTCCGTGAATGTGTTTTACAGCGTGGTTCCTCATAACTGGCCGTAAGCAGGGTGTGATCCTACGGTAAGGCTGTTGTTTTGTCAAAATCTATCCGTCAACAAACCTGCCTCAATGAAGGGCCTCAATCAATCGTTCTGCTTCATCGGCATTGATGATGCCCTTTTCCAACATCCTTAGAATCATGTGCAATTCTTCATCGGGAGGGGAAGCACCACGACTACTCTGCTTTTGTAGAGACTCTGATTCCTCCAGGGTAGTAATGATGTCACGAACCACATCACGGACGGATAAGGAACCGGTTTCGGCAGGAGGACTCTTTTGTACTTTTTCACCGGCCTCGCCCAGAGCCTGTTGGATATCTCCCTGCACTTCCTTTAATGTTTTTTTCAATTCGGCATTGATCACCGCCTGCCGATGTTGCCGCCAGCGACGAGGACTGTTGAGAATAACATCGCTCCCCGCAACAATATTTAGATCCGCAGCCAATTCGGCGTCCCCAAGCTGAGCCGTCACCAGTCCCCCTTTTTCAGTTTCAACACGGAGGTCTTTGCCGGCGTAGACTTCTCCCGAAGCACGAACTGCGATCCTAACATCGCCACTCACCCTCACCGCAACCGCCCCCGCGGCATTGATCCAATACTTGCCATTTCTTTGTAACGGCCCTTTGAGTTGGACATTACCCAAGACCTCGGTTGCAGCCAAGGTCGCGCCGGGTGATATGACTTCGAGATCTCCGCCGATTCGTTTTATTGCAATCGAGTCTTTGACACTGTTGATCTTGACATCCCCAGACACTTCTTTGATTTGGACGGTGGTTGCATGAGCAATGGCAAAATCTCCATGGATGACGGCCATCTGCACCTCGCCAATATTCGACAAACTAACATCACCGCGCACATTGTCTGTGCGTAAGACCGAAACATCTGAGGCGACGAGGTCTTGTCTGACATCATGCAAGGTAGCAAAATTGACAATTTTCCGTAACGCCGCCGCACCACTGATATCCCCGTTGACACGTAAGGATGTTAATTCACTGGCGACAAGGTCGCCCCGACAATCATCGAGTGCGGCATGGGCTACCTGTTGGATGACAACATCGGCAGCAGCACCATCAACAAGAAGAGAAATAGTGGAAGGAACCTGGAGGGTCATGGGGCCGGAAATTCGGACATGAGTCTCAGCGTCCAATGTCTCAATAGGGTGAACACTGGCTCCTTCAGGGATGGTGGGCGCCGTAACTTCCGCTTCAGTTCGGTTCGGATCGCCATGAACAATGAGATCGTTTCCGTGAGGATGAACATAGAGTAAACCCACTGGGGTGAATTTGAATTTTTTCATGCTAAGAGCTCCATTTGTGCCTGGCTATGTCATCAATTCGTAGGGGCTAAAGTGCTTGTAAAAGCTTTGCCGCCTCCGCCGCTGTAATTTCCCCGGCTGCAAGGTTGTCGAGAATTTGGCGTCTGCTTAAGGGCGTTGCCGTATCAGGACTCCCCGTTGGCCCGCCAAGGATAGCGATAATATCATTGAGCCGTGATCTCAGGGTGGGATATGAGAGACCGACCTCATCCTGAAGCCGGTTCAGCTTGCCCTCGCAAAGAATAAAGGATTCAAGCAGCTTAAGTTGTTCAGAGGATAACTGGGCGAAGCGTGTAAGGATGGGTAGTTTGTCCGCATCTGCCTCAAACCCTTTACCAGGAAACCACCTTCCTTGAAAATGTGTATCACACTGCCTGCAAGCCAACGAGAGGACAAGAAGGTCACCACCACAGAAGGGGCACGTTTTGGGAAGTTCTTTCATAATTTTCGGTGTCCTGTATACCAGTTGAAGTGTTTTCAGTAATATACGCCAAGATATGCAAAAAGTCAATAGCTGAATTTGATATTATTTAAGATGATTCAATTATTTCTTATGTCTTCTATTTACTGATTTATCTTTTTCAAAAGTCTAAAATACGCCGTAATCCTCAAAGTCACGGTCAGTTTAAGGGATAGTAGCACAGGTCAATCTCGGTGTGTGTGTTGTTGGATATACGAATGAGTTAAATATTGAGTTTATTATATCTAATATAAATAGACGTCGTAGTAGTCTCTGGGGATATGTGGAAAAGAAGAAATTAGCGATGTTGTGTCTACCATATTTAGGGGCGCAATTTTGAGTGACCCCTAGGACTGGGCGAATGCCAGGGGGAGAATTACGGGGAATGTTTTTGCAGAAAAATCCCCCTTTTCCCCAGGCGTGGATGTGTGTGAACTTGCCAATCCTGGGATTAGGGGCGCGTTCTCGAGGCGCCCCTAGATGTAGTGTTTCTGAGGGAAAGTCCTCTCTTAAACAGGCGTTTCTCTTTTCCCAAGCTTTTCCCTAGGAAAAATGAATTTTTCCAAAGGTCGTTAGCATGTTTTACTAACAGGTTCCACAGGGTTTTCCACAGAAGGGGGTATGTGGGGTAAGATAAGGATATGTCCTGTAGTCTCTATCTGTGGATAGCGTCTACGCTCAGCCCCCCGCAATGAGGTGAAAGAGATGACAACGCGCCACGGGTTTTTCCGTTTAATCATATTCGCACTGATCCTAAACAGTATCGTTTTGGGTATGAGTCCAATCGCTCGTGCTCAATCAGGGCCCCTTGTCATCCACCTGCGTTATGAGGGTGCAGTTACGCCAGCGATGTTAGCCTATCTCGAAAGGGGTATTGCCTATGCGACAGAGAGAGATGCAGAGGCGTTGATCTTTTCTCTGGATACGCCAGGTGGATCTGTGGATGTGACACGGCAGATATCGCAGGCAATTCAGCAATCTTCTGTACCTGTGATTGTCTATGTCTCGCCGGCAAGAGCCTGGGCTGCCTCCGCCGGTACAATCATCACCTTATCAGGGCATCTGGCAGCCATGGCCCCTGAAACATTTATCGGTGCTGCTTCGCCGGTGGGATCGAGCGGTGAGGACCTTCCGGAAACGGCCAAGCGTAAATCAGAGGAGGCTTTGGCCGCTCTGGCGCGTTCGCTCGCGGAACGGCGGGGAGATGCGGCTGTGCAGTGGGCGGCAGAAACGGTGCTTTCGGCGCAAGCATCTACGGCTGAGGAGGCTTTGGCTGTAGGCGCAATCGATGTCATTGCCGCGGATATTCCCGATCTTTTGCGACAACTCGATGGGCGCCCTGTGCTGGTGCAGGGGAAAGAATACACCTTAAATCTTAGCGACGCTACAGTCGAGGAATTTGAGCTGAGTTGGATGGAGAAGTTGCTCGGAATTTTAAGTAATCCTGCTGTGGCAGCGATCCTCCTAACGTTAGGCTTGAATGCTATCTTGTATGAGTTGAGCGCGCCGGGGGGATACGTTGCCGGTGCAATCGGCGTTATTTCGATTTTACTCGCCTTCTATTCGTTGGGAACGATCGATGCTAATTATGCCGGCTTGGCCTTTATCGCTGTCGCATTCATCCTGTTCATCGTGGATTTGAAGGTGCACACAGGGGGAATCCTGACGGTGTCAGGTGTAGCCTCTTTAATCTTGGGATATGCCATGTTATTTAATACACCCTTTTTTGCTGTTCCCTGGGCTACGATTCTTGGTTTAGCTGCAGCCATGGGCCTTTTCGTGGCTGTGGTTTTACGGGCTGTCGTGAAAACACAGCGACAACCACCTTTTATGGGGGGCGATGCCCTGGCGGGTAAACGTGGGCGCGCCCAAACAGTACTGGACCCCGAAGGGATGGTGTATGTACAAGGGGCTCTGTGGACGGCTACAGCTGTAGAAGGAGCCATCGATGCGGGTACTCCTATCGAAGTAGTGTCGCGCGATGGAAACCACCTCCTCGTTCGAGCCGTTTCTCCGCGTCAATAGAAGTGCGTCACGCTTAGGAACAAAACTAGCTCGTATTATCTTTTTTAACGTGCCGGTCGAGAACATAGCCCATGGCACGTAACAGGCCTGCTTCTGCAGCTGTAGGATGCGTACGGCGTAATAAGCGTTCGACTTTGATGCGTTTGGCTGGTTCTTGCCCCGGTTTGAAGAAGCCGGTACGGTCGAGCACGGTTAAAATGGATTCAAGCGCGTCATTGAATTCGGCTTCGGTGGCAGGAGGGTCTTTGGGATCGATGATCTTGGGAAGATGTTCCTGGCCAGCGTTGGCAGCCTGCCAAAGTTCATAAGCGATAATCAGTACAGCCTGGGCCAGGTTAAGGGATTGGTAATCGGGATTGGTGGGAATACTGACTTGGTAGTGGCAGCGCTGAACGACCTCATTGGGCAGTCCCCAATCCTCTCGTCCGAAAAGAATGGCTGGTGTTCCCACGCGGGTGTGGTCAAGGAGGCGAGGGGCCAGTTCTTTTGGTGTGAGTATTTCGGGCCCCAAGCGGCGAATACGCGTACTCGCTGCTACGGTGAGATTGACGTCGGTGAGGGCATCGGCCAAGTTATCGTAAAAGCGGATGGACTTTTGAAAGTTTTCACTGCGATGGGCCGCAGCACTGATATGTTCGGGATCGTAACGTTTGGGCTTGACCAGACGTAGCTGACTCAGGCCCATGTTCATCATTGCGCGCACCACACCGCCGATATTGGCCGGATTTTGCGGTTCGACCAGGACGATGATGATGTTGGAGAGAGAAAATGAGGGGGAGCGGTTTGTCATGAGGGCTGCGGGAGGGATAATGTAGCGAAGGAAAGAGCGATGAGGCAAAGACTTGTTTACAAATTTTTTACTTCTGACCTGATCTATGTCAGTGCATGAATAGATGGTATTATAATAGAATACAACTTGTACAGTTTGCTAGTTTACTGTGATAATCCTAAATCGTTCCAAAGGAAGGAACACTATGACCAATGATGTAATCATACACGATGTCATTATCGTTGGTGCGGGTCTGGCAGGCACTTGGGCCGCCATGACCGCTGCTGATGATGGCGTCAAGGATGTGGCGGTGCTTTCGAAGATACATCCTTTGCGCTCGCACAGTGGCGCCGCGCAAGGAGGCATTGCCGCCGCCCTCAACAATGTTCGCCCTGTTCCCGGGACAGGCCCCCGCGGCCCCCTCGAGCAAATACCGGAGGGCGACGAACTTGTCGATAGCTGGGAATTGCATATGTTCGACACGATCAAAGGATCGGACTGGCTGGGTGATCAGGACAAAATTGAAGTCATGGTCAAGGATGCTATCGATATCATCTACCAATATGAACACATGGGCTGTGTATTCAGCCGCACGCCCGATGGCCGCATTGCCCAGCGTCGCTTTGGCGGCCACAGTGCTCCCCGCGCGAATTACTCGGCCGACCGTACGGGCCACGTGCTTTTGCACACCATTCATGAGCAAGCACTCAAACACGGTGTACATTTTTATCCCGAATGGTATGTGATGGACTTGATCATCGAGGATAATAGTGTACGTGGGGTTGTGGCAATGGAAGTGCTCACCGGCGAAATTCGCACACTTCGTGCCAAAGCTGTGATGTTTGCTACCGGTGGCTATGGGCGAGCATTCAAGATTACATCCAACGCCTTTGCTAACACGGGTGATGGGGTGGCTATTGCCTATGATGCCGGTGCACCGTTGATGGATATGGAATTCGTGCAGTTTCATCCCACCGGCCTGTATCGTCATGGCATTCTCATGAGTGAGGCTTGTCGTGGTGAGGGCGGCTATCTCATCAATAAAGATGGTGAGCGCTTCATGTCGAAATATGCGCCCGAGAAGATGGAGCTTGCCCCCCGCGATCTCGTCAGCCGGTCTGAACAAATTGAGATCGACGAAGGGCGGGGAGTGATGGAGGATGGTCAGGGAATTTATCTGGATTTGCGACACTTGGGTGCCGAGAAGATCATGAAACGGTTACCTCAGATTCGCGAGCTCGCCATCAACTTTGCCGGTGTCGACCCCATTCTCGAACCGATTCCCATCCAGCCTACTGCCCATTACAGCATGGGCGGTATCCCCACCGACGTCGACGGCCAGGTTATTGCCGACGCCACAGGAAAGCCCCTCACCGGATTTTTCGCCGCGGGTGAGGTTGCCTGTGTGAGTGTCCATGGCGCCAATCGTCTCGGTACCAACAGCCTCCTCGAAGCCTCGGTCTTTGGTCGGCGGGCCGGACACGCCATCGCCAGGTTTATCAATAGCGGTGCTGAGCTCCTGCCTGTGACCGGAGATCCAGCAGAACGTAACCGCCAAGCCATTGCTGCCTTGATGAACGGTGATGGCAAGGAAAATGTGGAAGATATCGCGCAAGAGCTCAAAACGACAATGACGAAGAATTGTGGCATTTTCCGGAATGACACACAACTCAAGCAGGCCTTGCAAGATGTGAAAGAGTTACAAGAGCGCTTCAAGTCTGCGCGGGTGATGGACCGCAGCAAACGATTCAACACCGATGTCTTGGCTGCTCTGGAAACCAAACATTTGCTCACTTTCAGTGAAGTGATTGTGACCGGCGCGCTCAATCGGACTGAAAGTCGTGGCGCCCATTCTCGGACTGATTTCCCTAAACGTAACGATGAAGAATGGATGAAGCACACGGTTGCCTTAAAAGGAAAAGATGGCACGCCGCAATTGAGCTTCAAGGACGTCACTGTTTTCTGGGATCGATTCCCGCCCCAAGAACGGAAGTACTAAATGGGGAAACGTGAAACGACCTTGTTGTTTCACGGCTCCATCACAGAGGAGTTATAGAACATGTCCAATAATGGCACTGAACGCATGGTAACTGTCCGCATCCAACGCTACAATCCTGAAGTCGACAAGAAACCGCACCTGCAGGAATATCAGGTGAAAATGACTGCCGGCATGACAGTACTGGATGCACTTCACGAGATCAAGACGCATCAGGATGGCAGCGTCACCTTCCGGCGCTCCTGCCGGCATGGCATTTGCGGCAGTTGCGCCATGAATATCAACGGGCGGAATACCCTCGCCTGCGAAACACCGCTGAAGAATGAAATTCATAAGGGTAAGATCACCATTGCTCCCCTACCCTATCTGCCGGTGATTAAGGATTTGGTGGTGGACCGCTCCAGTTTCTGGAAGCAATACCTGCGAGTAAAGCCCTGGCTGATTCCGCCGGAGGATGTACCGGAAAAAGAATTTCGGATGAGCCCGGCAGAGGTGGAAGCGCTGCATAACGCTGAAACCTGCATTATGTGTGGCGCCTGCTATTCATCGTGTACGGTTATCGGTCTCAATAAGCGCTATATTGGGCCGCACGCTCTCTTGAAAGCGTTTATGAGGGTGTTAGACCCTCGTGATGCGGCCCCGGGGGAACGGCTGGCCGACCTCGATGGCGCTGATGGCGTCTACCGCTGCCATACCGTGTTCAATTGTATCGATGCCTGTCCTAAAGGACTGAATCCTACCCAGGCTATCGAAACACTGCGTAAATTGGCGCAGAAACGACAAAAGTTCGAAGCAGCTCGCCGGGAACGCCAAAAACACCTGAGCGAACCGATTCCTGCCAAGTAGCATCACTGCCAGGTCGCTAATGTCATGATGGGCGTTCTTGCCTGATCTCGGCGTTGGTTTGAGTTTGGCCTGGCTGCTCCCAAGGAGTGATTCTCATGTACAAAACCACTGGTTTTATTAGCTTCTTTCTACGCCGTCTTACCGGCATTGCCCTTGTGCTCTATCTTTTTCTGCACATCTGGGTGATTGGCTCTGCCAATGGTGGCCCCGAAGTATTCAATGCCCGGCTCGATTCCGTCCAGGGCCCCATCTACAAGCTATTCGAAATCGCATTGCTGGCAGCGGTAGTCTATCATGCCTTTGACGGTATTCGCTTGCTCATTGTGCATTATTTCGACGTTACCGAATACCGGAAGAGTCTATTCTATGCTGCCTTTGTCGTGGCGGCCATCTTGACCGTGGCTGGTGGCATTCCTTTGTTCTTGTTCATGTTGGAGGAGGCTGGCTGATTGAGGGAAGACTCAATCAGCTTCGACCCCAACCTTTGCTTCTCACTTAATTAGGAGAACTTGTGATGAGAGTTTTTCGAATGCAACGCTATAGCGCCATCGCCCTGCTCTTTTTTCTAACAATCCACATGATTGTGGTTCACTATCCGCCCTTCCATATCAATTTCGATAATATTCTTGTCCGCCTCGAAAATCCCGTATGGAAAGTAATCGATATACTTTTCCTGTTATCGGTGTTGATCCACGCTCTTACGGGGGCATATCAGGTAATCACAGATTTTGATCGTGCGTTTGATTATCGTAAGGGCCTGGCCTGGGCCGCAGTAGTCATCGGCGTTGTTGCTTTTATTTACGGAGCTGCCACTATTTGGGCTTTCCAGGCTCCTGTTTGATTTTCTGTTATCGCGAACACGGCCTCAATAAAAATACCGATTCCACGAATTGCCTTGATCTCAGGTCTCCTGCTGGGCAATTCCTGGAATCGGTATTTTACTTTGTGGCAACGCGGAGGGCTCTGTGAAGGTGATCTCTTCTTTCTAAGCGGCCCTTATGCAAATAGCGTCAAACGATCCCCTGCCAACGGTGCTAAAATCCGACCTTCGAACTGTTCTGCGGCTTCCTGGATCCAGACCTCCCTATCTCCTGCCAGGCGATGCACCAGGGCCAGGCTTTGCACACCCGCTGCCTGGGCAATGGCCCCCGCCTGGCGGGCACTGGTGTGCATGGACAATTTCTCCATGCCGAGGGTTTCGGCGATGGTTGCTTCGTGAATCAATAAATCAGCGCCTTGCGCCAGCGCGATGATCTTCTCTGTGGGAGCAGTATCACCGGAATAAACTACGCTAAAGTGTGGCTGTGTCTTTGTTTCGGCAAAATCCAAGCGCAGGGCATAGGCGGGCAGTCCGCTATGGTTGGCAGGAGCAAGACGGGCACTCACGCCCGCTACCGCGGGGAGGGGCTGGGTGCGCTGAGGAAAGAGGGGATGAAGGATCATCTCGTCGCTGAGGGTCTCGGCAAAACCCGGATACACGACTTCGAGGAGATTTTTCCAGGCGGCCAGAACGAGAGGGGCAGCCATAAAGGTACGGCGGCGGTGGTAGAACATAAAAATGGGACTACCTAGAGTATGATCACCATGTTGATGGCTGAAATAAACATGACTGATCTCGTCCGGGGAGACACCGGCACGGTCGAGCTGCATGAAGATGGCCGGGCCTGCGTCCAGCAAAATTCGGGAAGGTCCATGTTGAATCAGTAAAGCGGTGTGATCGCCGGGAACGGCAGGGCGAATGGCACCAACGCCAAGAAAAATGAGTTCAGTCATGTTATTTACAGGGAGTAAGGCGAGTCAAAGAAAGAGGACACGAACGAAGGTGTGAGACGATCTGTCTTGTTATCGTTCGTTCGTGTCCTTTGATTCCATTGTTCGAGACAGTGGCTCGTTAAAGTTCGTCGAGCAGGCCGACACGACGATTGAATTCCTCGATTAGGGCATCGATTTCGTCGGTATGGCCATGGATACTGCTCCAGTAATCATCATCGTACCACTGTGCCTGGATTTCGTCATAAGTTTTACCTTGTTGCTCTACCCAGGTGAAGTACTTGAGATTGTGGATACGGCGACGATCCTCGTAGGTCAGTTCTTTGAGGTGATCGGTATTGGCGCCCAGGAGATAGCGATGGAAGCGAGCGGCCGCGTCCAGTGGGGTGAACTCGCCTTCTTTTTCGCGGTACTCATCGATACGACTGGTGTACATTTCCATCGAGTCGGTAGCCACAGTCATAATGATATCATTGGGGCCCATTTCGTAGTACTTGGCCATCTTGATCGCAGCCAACATGTTGGCAATGCTGGAAATGCCGAGCAGGGGTAGTTTTTCGACAAAGTCGGCGGGCACACCCTGATCGATCAGATATTGTTGTCCCACAGGCTCATTGAACAAGCGCATGAGGCCGATGGTGGCAGCATCATCGATGGCGATGACCATGTCGGTGTTCTTGACGTTGTGAATCCAGGGCACATGCTTGTCACCGATACCCTCGATGCGGTGGGCTCCAAAACCATTTTCCAGCAGGGTGGGGCATTGCAGAGCTTCGCTGGCCGCAATCTTGCTGGTGGGGAACTGATCTTTCATGTAGTCGCCCGAGGCCAGGGTGCCGCCCGAGCCGGTGTTCAAGGCGACGCCGCGATAGGTGTCGTCTGGGCCCATGATCTGCTCCAGCACTTCCACCATGGCCGGGCCGGTGATCTCATAGTGCCAAAGGTAGTTACCAAACTCATCGAACTGGTTGAAGATGACTACATCCTCGCCCGACTGACGCAGTTCCCAGCATTTGTCGAAGATTTCTTTGACATTACTCTCGGAACCAGGTGTCGCAATCACTTCGCCTGCTACCTGGGCCAGCCAATCGAAGCGCTCTTTACTCATTTCTTCGGGGAGGATGGCGATGGATTGGCAGGCAAGGAGGTTGGAGTCATAGGCGCCACCACGGCAATAGTTGCCGGTAGAGGGCCAGACGGCCTTTTGGGTGGTGGGATCGAACTGGCCGGTGACCAGGCGGGGAACCAGACAGCCAAAGGCAGCCCCGACTTTATGGGCGCCGGTGGGGAACCATTTGCCTACGAGGGTGACGATGCGGGCATCGATACCGGTCAATTCCTTGGGGAATTCGATGAAATTGACGCCATCGAAACCGCCACCACTGGCTTTAGGTTCGTTTTTCCAGGTGATGCGGAAGAGATTGAGAGGGTTGAGATCCCACAAGCCGACATCTTTCAGCTTTTCTTTGATCTTATCAGGGATCAGTTCGGGGTTCTTTTGTTGCTTGAAGGTTGGAATGATGATCTTACGCTCGCGGGCCCGCTCGATCGCGTGCTCCAGGGCGGTTTCGTCGTGAATTGTGAGGTCAATCAGATTATATTTTGACATGGTGAGTCCTTGCAGGAAGTGCTTAGAGTGGTGGGTAAAATACTGAAATAGGGGCGGTGTTTTAGGCGGGTGAGATGGTCAAGCAGCCAGTGCCCGCTTCACATCTTCCAGGGTGGGTTTGACGAAGTAAGGCTCGGTGCCGTCCATCTCAACGCTCTTCATGGCGCTGGCGATATCTTTGAGCCCGTTACCCGTATTGATGACGACAATGCGATCTTCGGGCGAAACCAGGCCCAGCTCTACCGCTTTCACCAAGCCGGCGTAAGCCGCGGCCCCGGCAGGCTCGCCAAAGACACCGCTGCCGCGGGCCTGGGTGACAATGGCGGCGAGGATTTCATCGTCGCTAACCGTGACATAAGCGCCATTCGTCTCGACCACTGCCGCCATCGCTTTCACGCGGTCGCGCGGCAGGCCGGCGCTGATGCTATCGGCCACGGTTTCGGCCTGGATGGGAGGCTTGGTGAGGACATCCTCGCCCTTTTCCCAGGCTTCGGCCATGTAATTGCTGCCTTCTGCCTGTACGCCGATGATGCGGGGCATCTTATCGATCCAGCCCAGAGCCAGCAGATCTTTCAGTCCTTTGTGCACGCCGCCGATGATGCAGCCATCACCCACGCTGACAAAAATAGCGTCGGGGGCATCCCAGCCCAGTTGTTCACAAATCTCGTAGCTGACAGTCTTCTTGCCTTCTGACATGTAAGGATTGAAGCCGGTATTGCGATTGTACCAGCCATATTCATCAGCAGCTTCCAAGCAGAGTTCGAAGGCATCGTCATAGGTGCCGTCAACCAGCATTACCGTAGAGCCGAAGGTTAGAAGCTGGGCAATCTTGGCGGGAGGAGCACTTTTGGGCACGAAGATAACGTTGGGCTGTTCGACACTGGCACAGAGGCCACTGAGGGCGGCGGCAGCGTTACCCGTGCTGGCTGTGGTGATGATCTCGGCGCCTTTTTCCTGCGCCTTGACCACGGCGATGGCACTGGCGCGGTCCTTGAAAGAGGCCGTCGGCTCCCGACCGTCATCCTTGACCCAGACATGTTTCAGTCCCAGGCCTGCGGCGAGACGGGGTGCTTCGTACAATGGCGTCCCTCCCACTGTCAGGGGTGGGACGGGCGAATCGGGCTCCACCGGCAGGAGGGGCTTGTAGCGCCAAATGGTGGTATCCTTGTTCTCGGCCAGAGAATCGCGGCTGATATTCTTGCTGATAACGTCATAATCGTAGACGACATCCAGAATACCCTCAGCACCGTGGTCGGGACAGACGTAATCGACCTCGTCGGGCTGATAGGTTTTGCCGCAAATGACGCATCGCAGGTGTTTGATGTGGTTCATAGTTAGTTTCTGTCGTGATGGTCGACCGCACTAATCCCGCGTAATGATCGTACCGGTCTCGCCGGCAAGGGCGCGGGTGATGTTGTCGGGATTGGTGATGATGGCCTTTTCGCCACCAGCCTCCAGGAAGTTGATCACAGCCTGAATCTTGGGCGCCATGCTTCCTTTGGCAAAATGGATGCCTTCAGCCAGATAAGCTTTGGCCTCGGCCAGGGTCATGTGATCCAGCCATTTCTCATTGGGCTTGCCAAAGTTGAGGGCTACTTTCTCGACGGCAGTGCTGATGATGAAGACATCTGCTTTGAGGCGCACTGCCAGCAGGCTGGAAGCGAAGTCTTTGTCGATAACCGCGGCTACGCCGTGTAATTTGCCCTTTTCATCTGCCACAACGGGAATACCACCACCGCCAACAGTAATCACGATGATGCCATCGCTGATCAGCTTTTTGACGGCGGGTTCTTCCACGATACGTTTGGGCAGAGGAGAGGCCACTACACGTCGCCAACCACGCCCGGCATCCTCGACAACATCCCAGCCATCTTGCTCCCGACGCTTCATTGCCTGTTCTTTATCCATGAAGGAGCCGATGGGTTTGGATGGGTTCTGGAAAGCGGGATCGTCGGCACTGACTTCCACCTGGGTGACGACGGTGGCAACATCTTTGTCGATGCCCATGTCGATGAAATGATTATAAAGATTCTGCTGCAGAGCGTAACCGATGGCGCCTTGCGTGTCTGCACCGCACACATCCAGAGGCACTTCGTGTAGTTCGTGGGCTGCCAGCTCTGATCGGCGCAGGATGAAGCCTACCTGGGGGCCGTTGCCGTGGCCAATAGCCACATTCCAACCCTGCTTGATCATAGTGGCGATATGCCTGGCAGTTTCGCCCGCAGCCTCGTACTGATCCTGTACCGATTTATGCTGCTTGTCCTTAATGAGTGAATTACCGCCAATGGCGATAACGGCTGTTTTTTGGGGGTTAGTCATGAGTAGTGTCCTTAGAGATACAAAGTGAATATGTCTTGTAAATCGGTAGGCCGGTAAACCAGTAAAACGGTAAACCAGGGTTATGTGAGGGGCTCTTCTTCTGGTAAGAGACCCGGATTTACGAGATAGGTTGGCAAATTTTCTCGCAGATAAGTCGGCCCAAAGAGTTCGGCTCCTTGCTGTTGGCGACGAACGAAGGCAATATAGCCGTTGAGTCCACGATGAATGCTATGAACAAGTGCACGTACTCGTGAAACAAGTGCTTCATCGCAGTAACCAACAACATTTGCCTCGATAAAACCATTAAGCGTTTCATCAAGCGAGCCCCGAGCTATATAGAAAAAACGAAGTTTTTCTGCAAAGTGATAACGACCATATCCTTCTGCTATGTTATGTGTAACGCTACTAGCTGAGCGACGAAGCTGATCTGCCATGTTGTAGCGCTCTGTTTGAGGTAGGAGATTTGCCAAGATATAGGATTGTTTCAGCAATTCCAAGGCTTCCTGATAAAAGCGAAGGTCTTCAAAACCCCGTTTGCCAGGGGGCGGACTTTCTTTTTGCTCAAGGCTCATGCTGTAAACTCCTGGTTTACCGATTTACAGGGTTTCTGGTTTACCGGTCTGCTTTTACCCCATCGTCAAGGCCATGACAGCCTTTTGGGCATGGAGGCGATTTTCTGCTTGATCGAAGACGACGGAATGGGGGCCGTCGATCACACCGTCGGTGACTTCGATATTGCGATCGGCCGGCAGGGGGTGCATGTAGATGGCGTCGTCAGCAGCCATGGCAATGCGGCGTTCGTCGGTAATCCAATCTTTGTATTGATCGGTGATGCGTTTACCCTCTTCGGGGTCGGTGGTGGTCAGCAGTGGGCCCCAGCTTTTGGCATAGATAATGTCGCTATCGCGCATACCGGCTTCGAAGTCGTCCATAATTTCGAAACTGCCGTGATGCTTACGGGCATTCTCACGAGCCTGCTCGACGATATCGGGCATAAGCTTAAATTCGGGGGGACGCACTAAGCGCACGTTCATGCCGTAGCGGGTCATGAGCAGAATCAGACTTTGCGGCACACTGATGGGTTTAGAGTAGCTAGAGGCATAGGCCCAGCTTACGGTAATGGTTTTCCCGCGAGGATCGCCTTTCTTCTCGATGATGGTTTGTAAGTCTGTAAATCGGCGAGAATTTGGTGTGGATGATAGAAGTCGCACTGCATGTTGAGGACGGGGGCGCGGCTGGCCTCGGCTACGGCACGAATATACTGGTTGCCAATCCCCCAATCAACATGGCGAATGGCGATACCATCGAAATAGCGGCCAAAAATTTCGCCCATTTCGGTGGTGGTGTCGCCGTGCTTGATCTGGGTGGTACGACTTTCGATAAAGGCGGCGTGTCCGCCCAATTGCGCCATGCCAGCTTCGAAGGAGCCACGTGTGCGCGTGGAAGAGAAGAAGAATAACATGGCCAGGACCTTGTCACGCAGATAGGCATGGGGAATGCCCAGGGCTCGCTTTTTCTTCAGGTCCATGGCAACTTCCATTACGGTATCGATTTGGTCTCGGGTCCAATCCTGAGTGGTGATCATGTCGAGACCACGCATGTTGGTTTGCATAATAAGTTAAACCTCGTAAATAAGAATTGAGTGATAAGAATGGTTAAGTGAAGGAGGAGGGGAGTTCGTTGATGGAATAGCCCAGGAGGCGTTCCAGTTGGGGGATATGGTTGCCACGAACGGTTTTACCATCATGGGTGATGCCGGCCAATAATTCGTCTCGGGTCAACCAGCGATCCTGGCTTCCCAAAACGATCGGTTTCATATCAAGAATATGGAAAAAGGTGAAATGATAGGAGGTGAGGGCGCCGAAGGAGGGAGAAATACGCTTATCACCCGAAAATTCTGCCAGAAAGACAATTTCGAAATCGCCACGCTGGTAGTTTACTTGCCCGCCTAACTCCTCTTCCATCTCACGTATGGCCGTATCCCGAATAGATTCAATCTGATCCCGATCGATTCGTTGTCTTCCCCCAATCAGCTGATAAGCCCCTGCCGGCCCATCCCATTGCCCAAGGAAGCGGGGCGGATTCCCTGCCTGCACAATCAGGATTTGGGCGACAGGCGTGAAACGGATGGGTTTAGCAGCAGGGTTACGGGCTAGCCGTTCGCTTTCGAGCAGGTAGACGAGACTAACGCCATGGCGCAGGCCCGCATCAGAACGAGCACCATACTGCTCAGACCAATCCAGGATAACTTCGCCGGCGTCTTCTGCCCAGGCAGCGAGACTGTGTAGAAAATAGTAAGCTGGCTGCGAGGTAGCGCGCAGACCGGCTTCAGAAAACTCAACCGCTCCCCAGGTCTGCAAGAGTAGAGCTAATCCCTGGCCAATCACGTCTCCGCCCGGCAATTCGTGTAGCGGGCAGGGATCATGACGCGATTGCGGGATCGCACGGAGCCAGGCAGCCAAAAGGGAGCGGTTGGGCGAGGTCATGATGAGAGTAAGTGTCAGGCACTTCGCATGATATCTGTATGAGCAAGGAGCTCTGCGTAAAACTTTTGTTTCTTATTCAGGGGAAGGTTCATAAGAAGTGCCTGGACTATCGGTACTTTATTCCATGGCGCCGAGGACAAGGGCCAGCAAAGCCATGCGCATGACTACACCATTGAAGGCTTCCTGCCAGTAACGGGACCAGCGAGTGATGTCGACATCGGGAGGAATTTCATCCATGCGGGGCAGCGAGTGCAGGAGGATGGCGTCTGATTTGGCCTTGTTGACGAGAAGGTCTCGGGTAATCTTGTAGTTGGAAGGCGTGGTAGGAAGTTCGCCTTTGCGCTCGTCGCGTGATTTGGTGTAATCGGGTTGGACGGTGGGCTCGACCAAGATGACGTCGGCATCACCAATCACCTGCTCGACATGTTCGGCAAATTTGAAGTCCAGGCCATAATCACGGTAGTCTTGCTGGTAGCTTTCGGGCATTTCCATGCCGGGAGGAGCTACGAAGGTGATGGGGCAGTCGAACTGGGTGAGGGCGTAGCCGAGAGAGTGCATGGTGCGCATGCGCATGTCGCCTACGGCCACCCATTTCAGACCATCGATGCGGCCTTTTTCGCGCAGCACGGTGTAGAGGTCGGTCAGAATTTGGGTAGGATGTTCACCCCAGCCATCGCCACCGTTGATGATGGGAATGGAAGCCCACTTAGCGGCCTCGTGAGGAGCGCCCTGTTGGAAATGGCGCATGACGATGACGTCGCCGTAGAATTCCAGCATTTTGACGGTGTCTTTGATCGATTCCTGATAGAAGTCGCCTGCTCGCGTCATTTTTGCATCAGAAAAACCAGTCACCTGACCGCCAAGGCGGATCATGCCGGCTTCGTGGGCGAGACGGGTGCGGGTGGATGGTTGGTAGAAGGCTGTGACCAGGGTCTTGCCTTTCAGGATTTCTGCATTTTGGCGATTACGGGCGATGGGTTCGAGTTCTTCGGCCACTTCAAAGACACGGAAAAATTCATTACGTTCGAATTCCTTCAGAGAGAGGATATCACGGCCTGCAAAACTTCTCATTTTTACTTTCTCCTAACTATAAAATAATGAGTGGTATCTACCATGAGGGGCAGATAAGGGAATTAGACTTGGCGACGAATCAAGCGGAAGCGCAGGAGATCGTCACGAAAATAGGATGTGGATTTTAAGATGGGTTGATTGTCTGAGTTATACCCGACCTCCTCAAAAGAAATCAGCGGGGTTTGCGCAGAAATATGAAGTAAGCTGCCGATCTTTTTGCCGGCTAACATGGGCACAATTTCAGAAAGGTAATAAGCAAGCTGTTGTTCGCAGCAGATTTCCACAAAATCGTAAATAGGACGACGGCAATCCTCCTTTTGAAAATCGCGGCAGATCAAGGATTGGGGAATATAATTCTGGGTGAGAATGACCGGATTATCGTCTTCAAGAAAGAGTTTTTCGATAAAGAAAAGGGGATCGTTTTCTTCGACGCCCAGGAGCTCGGCATCAAGGGCTGAGGCTGCTATGGTGGAGGATTGTAAAATCTGCACCGAGGGCGTGTAGCCGTGGGCACGTAAAACATTTTCGTAAGACCAAATTTCTTCTAAACGCGATCTGATTTGTAACCCCAGCTTGTTCACAAAGGTCCCCGCCCCTTGCTTCCGTACAATAGCCCCTTCCAATTCCAGACGACTCAGAGCATCTCGGATGGTTGTGCGACTAACCCCTAATGTTGTAGCCAACTCATTTTCTGAGGGGATACGCCCATTTGCGAAATCATTCTGCATGATTCGTTCTTTAATATAGTTCTTGGTTTGCTCAGTCAGAGAAGGGCTACGTTTGAACATAGGGGATGATTTGTATTTTGTGTATGTGGTATTATGGTATGGTTGTATGACAAATTATATATCATGAAAAAGAAAAGGCAAAATATGAGAAGCAACAAGAATGAGGGGGATGCTTTGCCCAGGGATTTTAATGATCTTATGACGACAAACTATTGACAGCCCCCCTTTTCGCGCATATACTATAAATAGCTACGCGTTCTAAGGAATTGAACGTTAAGCAGAGATCGAATCGTCAAGACCTGTCAGCAATGTCACTATTACAGAGACTCACCGTCATGTAATAGAAGACCGTGCGGGGTGCAATGTCTGACGATTCGAAAGAAGCGTATAAGTAGTTCGCTGGTACAGCACCCCACGCTGTACCCGAACCTGAGGCTTAAGGCCTCAAATAGCTTCAACTGCAAACGGGAGGTTCCTCGGAACCGTAGCAAGAAAAACGCCCGACTGAAGAGCCGGGCGTTTTATTTTTGCTTTTATTTTTACGACGCCTTTTGCCGCAAAGCCTCTGCTTTGAGAACACCCACGTAGGGTAAGTTGCGATATTGTTCGCGGTAGTCGAGTCCGTACCCCACTACAAATAAATCAGGAAGGCGAAAACCAAGATATCTCGGTTTGATATGTAGTAAGCGCCGGCTGGGTTTATCGAAGAGTACGGCAATTTCCAGGCTGGCAGGCTCCCGCGCCTCCAGTAATTTGAGTAGATAGCCCATGGTAAGGCCGGTGTCGATCATATCTTCTACAAAAATGACGTGACGGCCTTTGAGAGAAGTTTCCAAGTCTTTGGTGATCCTCACGAAGCCATGTTCCCGCATTTCTGGGCTGTAGCTAGTGATGGCCATAAAATCAACTTCCAGGGGAATCGGTGCCGCACGCAACAAATCAGACATAAAGAAAAGCACGCCCTTGAGGACACCGACAAAGAGAGGACGTTTGTCGGCATAGTCGCGGGCAATAGCTGCACCCATTTCCTGGATACGGTTTTGCAGGGTGTCGGCTTCGATGAGGATGCGATCGATATCAGGATGGATGGGTTTAGTCTTGCTCGCCCGGCGGTGTTTTTTCATTATTAATCTGAGATGGATCGGGGAAGTCGTACTTGATTGCCAGTCCGCGTAGGTCACGGCGATTAAGGAGTTTTATGTTAACGTCGGGATAGAGCTCGCGTAATTTTCGAATCTTGCGGTTTTTGATGCTGTTGAGGCGAGCAGATTGGGTCGTAAGTTCGATATAGAGATTCTGTTCTGGTAAGTAGAAGTCTGGTGCAAATGCTTTACCCACACTTCCGTCAGCATTGAATTCGAGGGGGAATGTGCGGGGTTCGTATTCCCAGGGAATGCCATAAAAATCTAATAAGCGGGCAAATTCACGTTCACTGGGATGCTGGAAGGGGATGTTGCTAATGTCTGTCATGGGATTAAAAAAGACCATTTACACAGGATGCCCCAAATGGCTCACTGGCCATGGCTTCGTTATTTTACCATAGGTGGACTTTTGCTTCGTAAATAGGATACAGATTGACATCAATGTAGACCCGCAGCACAGTAACCCTGTAAACCAGTAACCCAGAAAACCAGGCCGGTTGG
>JAADFV010000309.1:23952-38620 GCA_013152695.1 Chloroflexota bacterium
GTTTTCCGGTTTACAGGTTTTCCGGGTTACGGATGGTCTGTGCGCAGATTATTTTCATCATAATGGGCGTGCGCTTTGCGCACAGTTCATCAGTTCTGAAAATAGAACGCTGTTGACGCTGTTTGGAAAGTGGGCTGACCTTGGGAGGATGAGGCGATCATGCTCTCTCGGCTTGAGGGCGTCGGGAGACAAATTGCTGCAAGGCGAAGTAGAGTGCAGCTGAGACAATACCAATAATGAAGGCTGCGTACCAGACCCAGTGAGGATCGGCATAATCCATGACCAGGCCCGCCAGTAAGGGGCCAATGGTTGAGGGCACGATCCAGGCCAGTCCGTAGATAGCCATGTAGCGGCCGCGCATCTCTTCGGGGGAGAGTTTGGCAACCAATGCCTGAGAAATAGGAACGACAACCATTTCGCCTACGGTGAGAATAATCATGGCTATGATGAAAAATAGGTAGTGGTTGACAATACCGTACATACCAAAGCCAATGGCGTAAAGCAACGTACCCAGAGTCATCATCATGAGAGGGCGACGGTTGCGTAGACGCCGGGTGACGGCAAATTGGAAGAGCACCACGATAGCCGCATTCATGCTGAGTAAATAGCCGTAGCCCTGGGGAGGAATGCCGTGTGTGTCTCGCAGGTAAACAGCCAGGGTTGTATTCATTTGCATGTAGACCATAGTCGCCAGCATGGAGGCGAGGATGAAAACCATAAATACCTTATCACGCATGGCGACCTGATAGCCGCTAAAGGTTTTCCATAAGGATTCTTGGGGAGAATCCTTAACCCGCTCTGGCTTCGTTTCTGCGATGGTAAAGAGAACAATGCCTGCCATGATGAGACTTGTGACAGCGTCGCTGATAAACAAGAGTAAGTAAGAGCGGGTGGCTAAAAGTCCACCAATTGCCGGGCCGATGGTCACGGCCAGATTCGAGATCACGCGTTGGATGCCAAAGCCTTCGGCATATTGCTGTTCGGGGAGCAAATCTGCAACCATGGCTTGCTGCGCCGGTTGACCGACAGTTGCAAACAAACCCACAAAGACAGCAGCAGCAAAGAATACCTGAATGTCGTTGGCAAAACCCATTACCAAACTGGCAAAGGCGCTGGTAATTAACCCAAATATGAGCATGGCTTTACGGCCCAGGCGATCGGCTAAGGCGCCACCAATGGTGTTACCAAAAATATTCGCTACAGAGAATAACCCAAAAATAATTCCAACGGTTGTCATCCCTACATTGAACTTGGCGGTAATATACAGCGAGAAAAAGGGGAAGAGAAGGGCCCCTCCCACATTATCAATAAATGAAGCTGTAACTAGAATCTTAAAAGGCTTGGGATATTCATTTGCTATTTGTTTGATATTTTGAAATTTATTTTTGAATATCATAAAAATAAGTATAACAATAATTGTTTAAGCCACCAAATTGTTTCTTGAGAATGCATTTGTTTTGCGTGTAGTGAAGAAGATGGCAATGGAGAGAATTCTCACTGGTACGTGCTGGCGCAGATACGGCATAGTCCATGTTTTGGGAAAATATCTCTTGCATGCTTTGCGGGGAAAGGGAAAGGGGTGTCGCTAAGATGTTTCTACAAGAAAAGAGCGGCTAAGCCTCTGCGCGCGAAAGGGGGAGGAGATCAATGAATAGTTGACGCCCCTCGCGCTCCATGATAAACTCACGCCTGTATTTATTTTAGATACATGCAGGCACTGACGCTTGCCCTCTCGCATGCCGAGGGGGCATTTTCTTAGCAAGCATTATCCCCAACCATTTTAGTCTCAATTTCAGCGGAGCTGCAACCATGCTCGTGATGAAGTTTGGCGGAACTTCCGTCGGCAACACTCAGGCTTTTGCACAGGTGGCGGAGATCGTCGCCCAAGCATATAAAAATGATCCTCACATTGTTGTTGTTACCTCAGCCATGAAGGGCGTAACAAATACCTTGATCCATGCTGCTCAGGCAGCAGCGGCTGGACACGAACAACCCTATCGCGAGGCGCGAAGCGATCTCTTGCTCAAGCACCAGTTGGTGGCGGGACAATTGGTCGAAGATGGAGTTGAGCGTGCTGCCTATGGTCGCCTTATTGACGATCGCCTCCGCTCCTTTGAACGGCTCTGTCATTCGATTTATGTTCTGGGAGAGTTGACTGTGAGGGGGTTGGATGTCGTCTCGGGCTTAGGCGAACGGATGTCGGCACCCCTTCTGGCGGCAGTACTGCGGGCCCGAGGTATCGATGCCGAATGGGTCGATGCAGCCGACATGATTGTAACCGATGATAATTTTGGTAACGCAACACCGTTGATGGAGCCTACCTGTGCACGGGTCAATGCCCGCTTACGCCCGCTGCTCGATCAGGGTAAAGTGCCGGTGGTTACCGGCTTTGTGGGGGCAACGGCCGATGGTATTGCCACCACCCTTGGTCGTGGTGGCTCGGACTATTCGGCCTCTCTGCTCGGTGCCAGTCTCAATGCGGATGAAGTACAGATATGGACAGATGTCGATGGCGTGCTCTCTGCCGACCCGCGTATTGTGCCAGAAGCTATAACTTTGCCCGAGCTCAGTTATATCGAAGCGGCAGAACTAGCCTATTACGGGGCAAAGGTGCTACACCCCAAGACAATCCTCCCTGCCGTGGAGGCATCCATCCCTATTCGTGTAGCCAACACGTTTAATGCCCAAGGTCCATCGACACTGGTCCTGCCAGAATCGGAGGTCGAGGGTTCGGTTAAGGCGATTACTGCTATCCACGATTTGACCTTAATCAATGTGGAAGGGCGGGGGATGATCGGTGTCCCCGGTATTGCTGCCCGTACCTTCCAGGCCGTGGCGCAAGTTGGCGCCAATGTGCTGATGATTAGCCAGGCTTCCTCCGAACAGAGTATTTGCTTTTCTGTACCGGAGAGCGACGCCCCGGCCGTAATCACTGCTTTAGAAGAAGAATTGGCTCTGGAACTGCAACGACACTTCATCGATCGCGTGCGTGCACAACATAATATCGTCATTATTGCCATTGTTGGGGCAGGAATGCGGGGAACTCCGGGCATCGCTGGGCGTGTTTTCAGTGCTTTGGGCGCTGCCGGAATCAATGTTATTGCCCTGGCACAGGGTTCGAGCGAAGTCAACATCTCTCTGGTTGTAGCGGAAGGCGATGCAGCAGAGGCGGTCCGCCGTATCCATTCCGCTTTTTTCGAGCAGGAGGATGATGCAGCACAATGAAAGAAGTCTCGCTCATTCAACTGGGTTTAGGCGGCGTAGGCAGGGCCGTCGTCGAGCGTGTTCTGGCGGCGCGCGATGAGTTCGAATTGCGCTACGGGATACGGTTTTTGTACGTATCACTATGCGATAGTGCCGGAGCGGCGATAGAACCCAAGGGATTTAGCCATGGTGAGCTGCAACGGATACTGGCAGCAAAGGCCCAGGGGGCCAGTCTGGCTGATCTGGATGTGGGGTATCAGCATGAAGGGCTGGCGGATATCGTCGATGTGGCCGGAACCAGTGACACCATTGTGATCGATGTCACGGCGAGCGATAAAACAGTGGACGCCTTGAAGCTTGCTTTGCAGCGTGGCTACGGTGTTGTCCTTGCCAATAAGAAGCCCCTGACACAGAGTTACGAGACTTTTCTTGAGCTTACTCAAAGCGGTAGATTGCGTTATGAATCAACAGTCGGTTCTGGAGTACCAGTCATTGCTACCTTGCGTGGAGCCCTGATAGCAGCGCACGATCCGGTGCATCGTATCGAAGGATGTTTGAGTGGAACGCTTGGTTTCTTGTGCACGGGTCTGCAAGCAGGACAAGCTTTTTCCGACCTCGTACGGCATGCTCATGCCCACGGTTATTCTGAGCCCGATCCTCGAGATGATCTAGGTGGCATGGATGTGGCACGCAAGGCCCTCATCCTTGCCCGTACTCTGGGGTGGCCCCTGGAACTGACTCAGATCCAGGTTGAGCCCCTGTATCCGCCCACCATGAATCAGGGGAGTGTGCAAGACTTTCTCCAGCAAGTCTCACAACTCGACGATGATTATCGGCAACGTCTTCGTGTGGCACAGACCGCTGAGAACGTCCTTCGCTACGTCGCCGTCATCCAAGGTGGCGAGGCACAAGTTGGCTTACAAGAAGTACCCTTACGCAGTCCCTTGGGGCAGTTGCAAGGTACCGATAATCTGATCGCCTTTCATTCTGATATCTATGCTGATAGCCCTTTAGTCCTGCAAGGTCGAGGTGCAGGTGTTCAGGGCACGGCTGCTGGCGTTTTAACTGATATGATTGCTCTATCCACCCATTTTACCCTATAAACTATCGTCTTATGTCGAAAATACCTGTCGGTGTACTTGGCGCCACTGGCGCGGTTGGACAACGTTTTATTTCCCTTCTCGTCGATCACCCCTGGTTCGAAGTCACAGACCTGCTGGCTTCTGAGCGTTCTGCGGGTAAACGCTACGGCGACGCAGTGAAGTGGATCCTCGATACGCCCTTACCCCAGGCTATTGCCGAGATACCTGTCCATAAAACAGAAGCCGGGGCGGCTAAGGCCCGCATTCTTTTCTCGGCGCTGCCCTCGGGAGAGGCCCGTGAGCTCGAGCCTGCCTTTGCTGCCGCCGGTCATTACCTGTTTTCGAATGCCTCGGCCTATCGTATGGCTGAGGATATACCGTTGGTAATTACCGAGGTCAATCCAGAGCACATGCACATGGTTAAAGTGCAGCAGGAAAAGCGAGGATGGGATGGTTTCATTATTTGTAATGCAAACTGTACGACTACCCATCTCGTGGGCGGGCTGCATCCTTTGCATCTGGCTTTTGGGGTCGAACGTGTTTTCGTTGCTACCCTACAGGCTGCTTCAGGTGCCGGTTATCCGGGAGTGCCCTCGCTCGATCTGATCGATAATATCGTTCCTCACGACTACGGCGAGGAAAATAAGGTAGAGATCGAGCCCCTGAAGATCATGGGGAAAGTGGAAAATGACCGTTTTATCGATGCCGAAATCAAAATTAGCGCCCACTGCCATCGCGTACCGGTGGTAGATGGTCATTTCGAAGCCGTGTCAGTGGCTTTGCGCACAGCGGCTACGGCCGAACAGATTATCGAAGCCTTTCGCAGCTATCGTCGTGCTCCCCAAGAACTAGGCTTGCCCAGCGCCCCTGATCCGGCAGTTGTGGTGGTAGATGGGATGTTCCGCCCCCAACCACGCCTGGATCGCATGGCTGGCCGGGGAATGGCTACGGTCGTCGGGCGCATCCGTCCTTGTAACCTCCTTGACTGGCGTTTTTCCTTACTGGGACATAACACAATCCGCGGGGCTGCCGGTGGCTCTATCTTGAATGCAGAATGGATGGTGCAGCAGCAGCTCTTGGAGGATTGACCATGCACTCACTTTCTGAAATAACCGGGGATTTCGTCGTCTACCGTAATCTTGAACCTTTTCATGCCGATGTTCCCGGCATTGGTGAGGCCTGGCAAGAGATGGGGCTGGATTCCCCCCAGATTGTGCGCAAGCGCGATCCTCAATATCCGCAAGTGGTGACTTGGTTATTACAGCGGTTTCATCAGATCCACGCTCCCCATGCGCCACTCACTGAGCTTATATTGATTGGCGATACTTTGAGCAATGATGGTGGTGCTTATCGCCGCCTGGCTGAGTTTACAGGCTGGCAGGGTGGAGCTTTTATCGGCCGGGAAGAGTTGACGGCTGAAGCAGTGGGTGAGTGGCAAGGGGGTATTTTTGTTGCCTCCCGTTGGCAGCTTGTTGCTGATTGGCTCGGAGCTTTGCTCGAGCAGGGCCTGGCCCTGGATGAGCGCACAATCGTCATTGTCGATGTCGATAAAACCGCCTTAGGGGCGCGTGGTCGTAACCACCGTGTCATCGATGAGACCCGTTTGGAAGCCATGCGCGCCACTGTGACCCGTGCCCTCGGTGAGAAGGTTGATATCTCCTCCTTTACAGAGATTTATCATGAACTCAACCAGGCTGCCTACCACGATCTGACTGGCGATAATCAGGATTATTTGGCCTATATTTCTGTGATGAGCGGAGCCGGTGTGGTGCCGATAACAACCCTCCGTCGCCGCCATGAGGAGGGGAAGCTCAATTCGTTCAAACAGTTCATTGCTCTCATCGAGGCGCAAACCGAACAACTTTCGCCTGCCTTGCATGAGCTTCACCAGGCCGTCTTTACTGCCTACCAGAAACATGATCCCACGCCCTTCAAGGAATTTCGTCGCAACGAATATCTCCGTACAGTTGCTCACATGGGCTCATTACCAGAGGACGCCACGCAAGAGCAGCGCCAGGCCCAAGAAATCTGTCTGACGCAGGAGGTTTGGGATGCCTGCCAATGGCTTAAGCTGCGTGGTGCCTTGATCATGGCTCTCTCTGATAAGCCGGATGAGGCCTGTGCTCCTTCTGAGGAATTGGCCGCACAGGGCTTTGTCCCCATTCATCACACACCGACACACTTGCTGGGTGAACATTTGTCGTTGTGATGATTCTTCTATAGCCGCCAGGATCAGCCTGTGCTGTCGTTGCCAAGAGTGGTCACTTATCGGGCGTCATGCACTACCATCTCCCTGATAACGGCCTATTCACGAGCAAAAATCCTTTGGAGCATAAAATAATAGTGTGGTAAGATTGGCGACTAGCGCCTGTTTATTCCCGACATTGGTCAAACAGGTGAATATTTTGTCATCTTTAGCGCATGATTTATTCATGCTCTTTTCAGCTCTCTTCAGTAGAATAATACCACCAGGCAATGGCGTCACCTGATTTTTTGACCCAGTCATGAAATAGGAACATCATAAATCAATAGGGCTGGGAAACCAGATACCCTATGTGATTATGTGTCATTGCCTGAATATCAAACTTCACATTGGAGGTACCCCTCGTTATGCCTAAAAAGGGCACCCTTTTTTTTGCTGCTGCCATCCTTCTCCTGGTAGCGATTGCAGTTCCAACAGTATTTGCTGCCAATCAAAATAATTTGAATTCGGCCGCTTCCCTGAATGATAGCTCCCCGTCTACTCCGGTCGTCCAGCCCGAAGGCACCGATTGGACATTTCCTCCCGCAGGTCCCCGAGGTTTCTATATCGAAGCTTCTACGGACCCCACACGCGACCCCATCGATCCCGCTCCTCACTCCGCCGTGGGTGCGTTTTTCTTCCTGGCCTGGTCGCAATTGGAATATGGTAACAATAATTATGACTGGAACAAGCTCGACAATCTCATCCAAAAGCAGCTCGACGCCGGTTATGAAGCTGTAGGCTTGGCTTTTTATACCTACACAGGCAGGCAGGGCGTCAGTTGTCCTGAGCAAGGTGTTTCTCATACCATGCCAGACTTTGTTCTCAGAGGGGCGGATGGTGTCGACAATACCGGAGATGAACCTGTTCTCGTTTCCAGTGACCCAGATCGCCGCATTGGCTGTGAGGGGGGTGACTGGCTTCTTCTAGACTACATGCACCCGTATTATCGCGCCCAGTACTCCGAGTTCATCCACGCTCTTGCCGATCATTTGCTCAACAGCCCTTACCGCAGCAAAATTGCCTGGATTGCCACAGGCGTAGGTATGGATGGAGAAAATCGTGCCGCCGACAACCGCGATACTGTGGGTCGCGATGAAGACTACCTCTTTAGCCCCATTTCTTCCGGCGGTGCCGGTTGGACGTTGTATGATTGGGAAGGATACGTAAAATGGGTCATTGATGAATATACCGATGCCTTTTACGATGGCTCCGGCTTCCCACGCATCCAGGTCATCACACAAAACTCTCCTCATCCCGGTGTGAACGGTGGCCCCCTGACGCGTCGTGCTATTGCTCAATATGCAGCCACTAATCGTGTGGGTATTACCGTAAACAATATGCGCTCCGATTTCAACACGGTTGAAAAATGTGATCACCCCGATCCCAATAAGTGGTGCACCGGCATGTACGACCAGGCTCGACAGTACAACGATACCATCCCCATCGGCTTCGAGAGTTACGGCTACATGATGAACACCGAAAACGAATTCTACTGGAGCGTAGCTCGTTCCTTCGATTTTCCCGGTGACTATTTCCGTCTCTCCTCTTTTTGGGATTATGCTGATAGCGAGAATCGACGTCTGGTAGCACAATGGGCCAAGAAATACTTTGGCACCGGCTTCCGTCCCGGCGAAAGCGAGCCCCCCAGCATCTGGTCCATGATGCGCGAACACCGCAACCCTTGCATTAGCGGAGGCATGTACACCGATCCTTGTACCGATTGGCCCCACAACGGTAATTACGAGTTTAATCTTACCCAATTACATCTCTCCGATCAGGGCGGTGTGACCATTCCTGTAACAGATGATCCGCGCATTCATAACACGGGCTGGCCCGGTGTCATGGATAAGCCCTGGTACTACAATCCCGATCCCTTCTCGCAAGCTCTATACGATGCCGGTTTGCTAAAATATTATGGTGATAGAGGCAATCAGATCGATCTAGATCCTGGTATGGTGGCGAGACGTAGCGATCAGGCATCGGGTAATTACCGCTTCATCTTCGATGCTGCTGATGCTTACTTTACTCGCAGCGGCGCTCCCGCCGAAAGTACCTTCAAGGTCATCATCAACGTCACCTATCTCGACTACGGTACTGACCAATGGAGCCTTATCTATGATTCGGTGACTGGTCCTAAGCCAGCTTTGCTTTACGCTATCAATGACTGGGACCTTCCCAACGGTCTCGCCTTGGCAGGAGGACTTCCTTCCACAGGGAAAGTCCCTTACGATCCCAATAATCCTACCACCTGGGTGCAAAAAACAGGTACGGGCAAGTGGAAAGTTGCTACTTTCAAGATCGACGATGGCGACTTCAACAATCTCCTCGTCGACCAAAAGGCCGATTTCTTTATCGACACGCGTGATGTCAATGGCCTAAACGATGGCGATGAATACATTCACTTTGTCGATGTACAAAAGGTAGCCGAGTTCATTGAAGTGACACCCACGCCGACTCCCACTGTTGCTCCAACAGATACGCCTACCCCGACGAACACACCAACACCCACTGCTACACCAATCCCCACCAACACCCCCACGCCTGCCCCCACTGCTACGCCCACGCCAACCACGGGACGCATCAGCGGCAAAGTCTATGTCGATAACAACGGCAATAGTCAGTATGATGAAGGCGAGGGTCTGGAAGGGGCCATCTTAACCCTCTCGGTGGCTGGTGATGCAACGACAACCTCCGGCGCCGATGGTAGCTATCTCTTCAGCGATGTTCAGCCCGGCAGTTATCTGCTCAGCGAGACACCCCCCCAGGGATATGGTGAAGCCAAGCCTGTGAGTTCCTTGCTGGTACCTGTCTCTGCCAACACCGCCTTCACCTGGGACTTCCGTCACGACCCACTCCCCACGGCAACACCTACACCCACTTCACAACCCTCTCTCTACTTACCGCTCATTCAGAAATAGCACCCACCAGCCCCGCCGGAAGTATCCTCCGGTGGGGCTGAATAATTCATGTTTACAAGGCGTCATTTATCTCTTTTTCTGCTTACACTCACCTTATTTTTGACCTTGATGGGGTTAGGGTTTACCTTGACCTCACCCCCTGTGGCTGCAAGTCTTTCTGTGCAAACACCGATTGCCGCCACGCCTGCCTATTGCCACGGCTCTTATTTTGGTGACACCAGTGATGCAGAAAACACAATCGACGCCTACAGCTGCCGTGCCAATTGGCCCGAAACTGGACCTGAGCATTTCTACCGTTTAAAAATAAGATACACACAAGCCCTGACCCTCACCCTTAGCTATCCCAACAATACTGGCCAGGACCTCGATCTTTTCCTGCTCTCAGAGGATGATCCAAACGTCTGCTATGCCGGCGACGCCTTCATCATCGTTCCCGAGCTAACGGCCGGCGATCACATTATTGTTGTTGACGGCTATGCTGGGAGCCAGGGCCCCTACGCCCTGACAGTCGATTGCGAGCAACAACCCCTCGCCACGGCCACTCCAACGGCCACACCCCTGCCTACGGCAACTCCCACTCCGCTTCCGCCCGTTACACCAACCCCCACACCCACCATCACACCCACGCGTGTTCGCCTTAATTACGATACCTATCTTCCCCGCCAGGCGCAACGATTTCCCCCGCCCACACCAGAGCCTATCCAGTTAATTCTCCAGCCAGGAGTCGCTGGTTACGCGGGGGTGCGCGATAGCTACCTCAACGCTTGGGAAATTACACAAAACTATGCTAAATTAGATAGGTTAGCCTTACGCCAACCCGATGTCATGGCTCCGCTCCTCATGTTCGACCTTTCTTCCCTTCCTGCGGACGCCCATATCACCCAAGCATTCCTGAACCTTTACGTCCTTAGCCAGAGCAACGACAACCCCGCGACCGTAGGCGTATATCGCCTCAATACCCCCTGGTCCGAAACTGCTGTTTCCTGGCAAATGGCAACAGAGACAGATCCCTGGCATACGCCAGGCGCCAATGCTGTTCCTGATGATCGTGAAGCCATTGCCCGTAGTTTTCAGCAAGTCGATTCTATCCAGCGCTGGTACACGTGGGATATTACAGCCCTTGTGCAAGAGTGGCTGCTCTTACCCGAAAGCAACCATGGTTTGATTCTCAAAGCCATGGCTGAGCCCCGTGTTCAATATGCTTTTGCCTCCGCCGAATATCCCAACCCTACCGCCCGTCCTCAACTCACCCTCTTTTATTGGACTTTGTCATCTGCCATCGCCGCGCGGGAGTCGCCACTCCCATGACAAGGAATGATGCCGATATGATCACCACTGATACCCGTATTGTGGGTACTGCATTGCAGTCTACCGTTACTCCTCACTTCCAGGTTGCCCTTACAGAGACTGTGGTTCCACCAGCCGAACTTCCCACCGCTTATCGCTGGAGTAAACGCCTATTCGATATTTTGGCCGCGGGTGTACTCCTCATCATCTTCTCTCCACTACTTTTGTTAATCTATATCGCCATCAAAATCGATGATGGCGGGCCAGCGCTCATCATCCAGAAGCGTGTAGGTTTAGGTGGACAGATATTTTCCTTTTATAAGTTTCGTTCGATGGTGGTAGGCACCGAGCGTAATGAGGCAAACAAGCTTTTTGCCCAACAAGTCATTCGTGGCGAAATTACGCAAGGGCCCCGCAGCAATGGTGGAGTCCTCAAACCGACAGGTAATGGGCGGGTGATTACACGGGTAGGACGGCTTCTGCGCAAAACGAGTCTTGATGAGCTCCCGCAACTTTTCAACATTCTCAACGGCACCATGAGCCTGGTTGGCCCCCGGCCTTCCATGGATTATGAGGTCGAGGCATATTATGACTGGTACATGCCCCGCCTCTCCGTCTTGCCCGGCATCACAGGTCTGGCGCAAATCAACGGCCGCAGCAGCATACCCTTCCCCGAAATCGTTCAGTGGGATCTGAAGTATATCGAAAACAGCTCTTTTTGGCTTGATCTTAAAATTCTGCTCAAAACGATCCCCGTTGTCATCGGTATGCGGCACACAGGCTAAACGCAAGTGACGGCACGATTCAACTCCCAGTTTTTTACAGGCTGGGAGTTTTTGTTTGCTGTAACGCCACAGCTTTTTCCAGCATGGTCACAAATTCAGCCAGGGCCATAGCCGTGGCTCCCCACACCTTATGTTGTCCCACAGCAAAATAGGGTATTCGGCGGAGGGTACCATCAATCACACAAGTTTCCTTTTTCCAGTTACGGCGATCCAAAAAATGCCGTACCGGCACCTCGAGTAATTCACTGACTTCGGCTGGGTTGATACGCCATTGCGGGCGTTGTGGGGTGTAAGCGACGACAATTTGGATACAAAAATGACTGGGGGGGATGTAGATGTGTGTCAAACGTCCCAGCGGCTCGACCATTTTTGCCTTAACCCCCACCTCTTCGTAAGCTTCTCGTAAAGCCGTATCGACTACTGATTCAGATTCATCGTCGCGTGAACCACCGGGAAAGGAGACCTGGCCTGGGTGTGAAGGTAGATGCTCGGGGCGCACAGTGAGTACTAGATACAACTCATCTTCGTGAGGATAGAGGAGCAATAAGACGGCTGCGCGACGACAGTCACGTGAACCTTGCTTATAGAGCTCAGGATCCAAACGCTCACGCGAGGCCATCAGAGCCTGGGCCGCTAAGCCCGGTCGCGGTAGGCTCATGGCCAGACGAACATCCTCGAGAGTGATGGAAGGGGCAGACAAAGGTTGTTCGAGAATTGTCATTATCCGTACAAGTCGATGATTCTAGAATACTGTGATGGGCACCATTATAGTCTAAACCAGGCCAACATTCATACTTCGACAGGGTTCGAGGTCGACCGTGTCAACGTTCGTGTCAAGAAATTGGTACGCTTTTACTGTAGGAATAGGCGCGGATACTGAACTGGTTTCCATCAGTAATCACCTCGATTTGCGCCTGGCTGGGGATGGAAACAACTTGTGAGGAGGCGGCAAGGATACGCTGTACTTTGGGGGGGTACGTCGTGCCGGTAGGGAGTAAGGTAACCTGCGGCTTAAGTTTCGTGAGAAGCTCAGGCGCGGGCCAGGCTCCCACTGTGGGATAGGGCGCCGGTAGGATGGTGACATGGGCGGGCAGCTTCGAAAGGACTGCACGTTGCGCCTCTTGGCTGTTTTCGAAGGGTAAGAGCATGCTGAATTGGTGGTAGTGAAGGCAGAAAAGCGGCGAATCCTTGTCGCTTTGGGGCTGCTGTAGCAAGCGAAGGAAGACATTCGTGTCGAGAGAAAAGATAGTTCCCGGCGGGAGTCGAGGATCAGTGGCAGAGATGGTCTGAGCAGGAGAAGGATTTAAGACTGGAGGCTGGGAAAATGGGCGGGTGAGGATCAATAAAGAGAGGGGACGACGTCCTCCGCGTGTTTGTGCGATACGCTCGGAAAGCTCAGAAGAAGAATCTCGTGCGGCTGTGACTAAAATACGGTTACCTCCTGGGGTGAAGAGGACAAAGTCCACCCCTTGTTCACCTCCCAGCAAATAGATATGCAAGCGACCATCAGCTTGATTCTCCTGCCAGGTTGCCCCTCCCCACAGCGGCAGAGCAACGAAAGCCACAGCTATCAAACCGCGGCTCAGCGCCGGGCGCCATTCGGGGGGAATGAAGGAATCGGCCTGTTGTTCCTGGCGTATCAGCCATAAAACAAAGCCAGCCAAAAAAACGCCAACATACAGGGCCGCAAGGAAACGGCCAAAATCACTCACTTCCAGACTTCCCCAGGGAATAGCAGCCATCTTTTCGACCACAAAAACAGTCCACCAAAGACTCGCCCAAGGGATCAGCATCACCAGTTTGGCCAACGGCATGGCCCAGAATCCCAACATCGTTGCCAGTCCCCCCATAATCATAATGGGGGGTTGTACGGGAATGATGAGAAGGTTGACGAGGAAGGAAATAAGGGATAAACGCCCAAAGTAGTACACCACCAGGGGCATGGTGGTGAGCTGCGCCGCTAATGTCACCAATAGACCTTCCGCTAAAAGGCCATTGATCAGCCCAGGCAAGTGCTGGCCAACAAGTCGATCCCAGTGTGTTTTGAGTGGGCTGTTGAAAAGAATCAGACCGAGCGTCGCCATAAAGCTTAGCTGAAATCCTACGTCCCACAATGTCAGGGGGTTGAGCAGCAACATAATCACTGCCGCTACAAATAAGGAAATAATGGCAGTACTTTGACGTTCCAGATGGACGGCAATGACATAAAAGATACCCATGAGCGCAGCACGCAGGACAGCAGCATCGGCACCGACCAGGAGAGTGTAGAGGAGGATGCCAGAAATGGTGATACTGGTCGCCAGTCGTTTGCGCTTGCCTAGCAGCCGCGAGAAGAGCCCTAACAAGATGCCCGAAACAATGGCGATGTTGCTACCGCTGATGACAATGACATGGGAGGCACCCGTGAGATTAAATTTGTCATATAATTCGCGAGGAATATTGCTTTCGATCCCCAGGATCATGCCGTTGGCTAAGGCTGCGTAAGGCTGAGGTAAGAGTCGATCGAGGATTTGTGAGGCGGCAGCACGCACTGAATACAGTCCGGCCCAAAACGGATTTCCCTGTTCCTTGGCCAATAAGGTCAATTCACTTCGTTGGATGAGGGTATAGATGCCTTTACGGGCGAGAAAGCGACGATAGTCGAAATCGGGAAAGCTGGGAGGTGAGATCGGCGTTCCTCGAATGCGCAAACGATCACCATACTGAAAAGCCTCCTGCCCCTGATTACGTACCAACGCCACTCCCTCAACGGGCAATATCTCTGATCCCTGCCACAATGTGTCGACTCGCACCTTGTATTGTGTGTAATTGGCCCGCTTTTCCGGGTAGCCAATAACCGTCCCTTCCAGCGTCAGGGGGCGTGCGTAAGCGGAGTCGGCATGATAATGGAGGAGGGCATGAGGGCCCGCACAGGGATAAAAGGGATGGTCGAGGTAGCGCCAAACACCCAGCAGTGCCCAGGTGATCGCTACAAGGGGGAGAAAAAGATGGCTGCGACGACTGCGCCATAAGCCCAGTATCAAGAAGGGTAGGGGAAGCCACCACCAGAGAATCGACGGCGAAAGTGTTTCGCCCTGGCAGACAAACCAGTTCTGGCGGAGAAGCGCTTGGGCGATGATAATGCCTGCCGCCAGGGATAAAGCCGCA
>JAADFV010000310.1 GCA_013152695.1 Chloroflexota bacterium
GTTGGCCAAAATAAATGGGAAGAAATCGACTTTCAGCCGGCAGGAAGTGCTGGGGGACAGCATTATGGTTGGGATACAACCGAAGGCAATCATTGCTTCGAACCGGCCGAGGGATGCGATCGCAGCGGCATCACTTTCCCTGTTGCCGAATATGGCCACGATCAAGGATGTTCGGTTACGGGAGGTTATGTCTATCGCGGTAGCCTCTACCCCCAATTGAGCGGTATTTATTTCTTTGCCGATTTTTGTACAGGTGAAATTTGGGCGATGCAACAAGATTCGTCGGGCCAATGGCAGTATGGCCCTCTCATCGAAAGCGGCGTCAATGTCGCCTCGTTTGGCGAGGATGAATCAGGCGAGCTCTATATCCTTGGCCTCAATGGAGAGATATTAAAATTAACTGGATCCTGATCGAGGCCATCCGAATCCATCCCGATTGAAAACACGTACAAACGATGCCTTCTACGCAACTAGCCGGCAGTTTGAATCATTTTTTTGCCCGGACTTCCTCGTGGCTCAGTCATCTCCTCGACCGCTACCAACTTCCTCCTGAGGCAGTATTTTTAGGAACGGCATTGATGGTTGGGCTGGGAACAGGGGTGGGAGCAGTCATTTTTCGCTATCTCATCCAGTATGTCGCCTGGATTGGCTATGTGTGGCTGCCGGCAGCCGCGCCTGTTTTAGGCAAGAGTTACGTCGTGATCGTGCCGGCTGTGGGTGGCGTCATTGTTGGTTTATTGATTTACTACTTCGCCCGCGAAGCCAAAGGGCATGGCGTCCCCGAGGTGATGGAAGCTGTAGCCCTGCGAGGTGGGCGTATTCGCCCCATCGTTGCCATCATCAAATCTCTGGCTTCGTCACTATCGATTGGCAGTGGCGGCTCAGTCGGACGTGAAGGGCCCATCGTGCAAATTGGTTCGGCTATTGGTTCGACAGTGGGGCAGTTACTCAAGTTGTCGGATGACAGGATCAGCAATCTGGTGGCTTGTGGTGCCGCCGGTGGCATTGCTGCCACCTTCAATGCTCCCATTGCCGGGGTTATGTTCGGCATGGAAATTATCTTGGGGGGGCGTTTTGGTGTGCGCTATTTTAGTTCAGTGGTCATATCTGCTGTAGCCGCCAGTGTGATTGGTCGTGTTGCTTTTGGCGATGCCCCTGCTTTCACCATTCCATTTCAGTACGGCGTCAAAAGCCTCTGGGAGTTTGCCTTTTATCCTGTTTTGGGAGTATTGGCAGCTCTGGTCGCGGTCGCCTTTGTGCGGATGTTGTATGGTGCTGAGGATATTTTCGATGACTGGGGTGGTGTCCCTGAATGGTTCAAACCGGCAGTAGGTGGAGTTTTACTCGGGGGTATGGCTCTGCTTTATCCTCTCGTCACGCACATCAGTTGGGAACAAACCCCGCAAATCTTCAATGTAGGCTATACGGTTATCGAAGATGTTCTGAAACGTGGAGATACGGTTCAGTTTGCTCTGGCTTTACTCATTCTCAAACTCCTTGCCACCAGTCTTACGCTGGGCTCGGGGGGCTCTGGCGGTATTTTTGCCCCCTCCTTGTTCATGGGGGCGATGCTTGGATCATCTTTTGCCCTGCTTCTCAACCGTTTGCCTTTAGGGTTTCATGTATTGCCGGGGGCGTATGCGCTGGTGGGGATGGCGGCTGTGTTTGCCGCCAGCGCCCATGCCCCTGTAACCGCGGTCATTATTTTGTTCGAGCTGACCGGCGACTATCGCGTCATTCTTCCTCTGATGCTCACGGTAGCTGTAGCTACAGGTTTGGGAGGACACCTGTTGCATGGAGAATCCATTTACACACTGAAACTGACCCGCCGCGGTGTGCGTTTGCATCGAGGCCGTGATGTCGATGTGCTGGAAGCGGTTTTTGTTGGCGAAGTAATGGAACTCGATCCTCCCACGGCACCTGCTACGATGAAACTTGGGGAATTGCGTTCTTATCTTTTCCGCAGCCACCATCACGGGGTCATGGTGCTTGATCAGGCCGATGAGCTGATCGGTGTGGTGTCGCTTCAAGATGTGGAACAGGCAATGAAGACGCCTGGCTGGGAAGAACGACCGGTGCATGAGATCATGACGTCTCAGCTCGTGACCGTTACTCCCGATACGACCATCGGTGCAGCTCTACGCTTGTTGGCTTTGCGTGACGTCGGACGCCTACCGGTCGTGGATAAAAAGAATCCCAAACGCTTATTGGGGCTTATCCGCCGCGCCGACATCGCCAAAGCTTACCAGCTGGGTGTTTTGCGCAGAGAGGATTTGCGCGACCGGGCAGAACAGATTCGCTCGAGTCAAGATTGGGGTGAGGCAGAATTTGTAGAGTTGGTTGTGCAACCGGGGTCTGCGGCGGCAGGTAAGCGTGTGCGAGAGCTCAACCTCCCCGCAGAATGTCTGCTGACCACCCGCCGCCAACGAAACCGCATGCATATTCTCCATGGTGACGATCTGCTAGAGGCTGGGGATGTGGTTCTCGCTTTGTGTGAACCCAGTCAGATTTATGAATTAAGGAAGGTGTTCCAATAGGGAGGCAGTACTTTTTTCGGAATTTGCCAGGAAGGCCGTGGTGGGGCAAAATGACGACCATGAATGTGATTCGTACCTACCTCGCGGGAATGCGCAAGAGCGTTAGTCCCATCTTGTATCTTCGTCCCCAGCGTTTGTGGGAAGTAGACGTCATGCGCGGCGTCGCTATCCTCATGATGGTGATCTATCATTTCACCTGGGATCTCCACGGCCTGGGTGGTTATGATATCGAACTCTATCGGGGTTTTTGGCACTACTTCCAGCTGGCCACCGCTTCCCTGTTTATTGGCATTGTCGGTGTTTCTATGGTTTTGCGTTATCATGCCATGCAGGCCCGCGGTGGTAGCCGCTATCTCCCCTTCTTTCAACGCGGTCTCGAGATATTTTCCTGGGGTCTGGTGATCGGGGTAGTGACATTTTTATTCGATCCAACGCGCTACGTACGCTTTGGCATACTTCACTTCATCGGCTTTTCCATTATTATTGCCTACCCTTTCTTGCGTTTTCGTTGGCTCAATCTTTTTTTGGGATTATTCATCATTTTGTTTGGCCAGATCGCCGCTTTATTTGCTGCCGATAACCCCTGGCTGGGCTGGCTGGGTTTAGACCTCACTATTCGCCCCGCATTTGATTATTTTCCCGTCATCCCCTGGTTTGGGGTTGTTCTCCTGGGTATTTTTCTCGGCAATCTCCTGTTCCCCCAGGGCCATCCCCGTTGGCGCCTTCCCTCTCTGGGAGATTGGGCGCCCATGCGTTGGCTACGTCTGGCAGGCCAAAATTCGCTTTTGATCTATTTGTTGCATCAGCCTGCTCTCATTACCATTCTTACCCTTCTCGGCGTGGTGCGGTTGTAGTGGACGGCGGATTGCGAATCCGCGCGGGAGCAGTTCGCGCGGCGCACAGACCAAGTGTAGCCAGGAAAACCAGTAAACCGGAAAACCGGGAAAAGATGGCGCCGCCTCCAACCGGCCTGGTTTTCTGGTTTACTGGGTTACTGTGCTGCGGGTCTACATTGATACCAATCTGGGTACTATTTTCGAAGCCAGAAGATTTATTTGGTCTGGTTCAGATCTGTACAGCTTAGGCCCCAGGAGCGGCCACTGGCAGCCAAAAGGATGTCTGCGGCGGAGGGTCCCCATGTCCCCGGTTCGTAAAAGCTAAGAGGTGGGCCATCACCACGTTCCCAGGCCTGTTGGATGGCATCGATGATGCGCCAGGAGTATTCGATCTCGTCGGCACGAGAGAAAAGGGATGCATCACCGAGGAGGGCATCGAGAAGGAGGCGTTCGTACGCTTGTGGCAATGCTTTTTCGCCAAAGGTGGGGGCGAAACGGAAGGTCATATCCACAGGTTCGGTACGCATACCGGCGCCTGGGATTTTGGTCTGAAAGCCGAGATGAAAACCTTCGTCTGGTTGCAGACAGAAAGAAAGTTCGTTGGGGGCAATCCGGGCCGCCTGGTTGGTATCGAAGAGCATGTGGGGAACTTCTTTGAAACGTACCGTGATTTCCGTGACTTTTTCGGCCAGGGCCTTGCCCGAACGCAAGTAGAAAGGCACACCCTGCCAACGCCAATTGTCAATGTAGAGCTCGAGAGCAGCGTAAGTGGGCGTTTCAGATGAAGGGGTGACGCCGGGTTCTTTACGGTAGGTGGGGCCCGTGCCATCGAGGGAGCGGTACTGAGCCCGCACAGTGTTGGTCCGCACAGTCGATCCGGTAGGAGGACGCACGGCGCGCAGCACCTTCACCTTTTCATCACGCAAGAGGGTGGCATCCCAGGCCGTGGGCGGTTCCATGGCGGTTAGGGTCAGAAGCTGCATGAGGTGATTTTGGAACATATCGCGCAAAACGCCGGCTTTGTCGTAATAACCGGCGCGTCGTCCCACATCCACGTTTTCGAGTACCGAGATTTGTACGTGATCGATGAACTGGCGGTTCCAGATCGGCTCGAAAATAGCGTTGGCAAAGCGGAAAACCATGATGTTTTGCACCGTTTCTTTGCCCAGGTAATGGTCGATGCGATAGATCTGGTTTTCTTGGAAGACTTTATGGATGCGGGTGTTGAGGTCCTGGGCACTGGCCAGATCCTGACCGAATGGCTTCTCGATGACGATGCGCACGAAACCATCGCTGTTTGCAGCCAGCCCAACTTCGCCCAGCGTTTCGACAATGGGGGCGTAGAGGGAGGGGGGCGTAGAGAGGTAGAAGAGACGATTGGTCGGTAGGTTGAACTGTTTTTCCAGTTTTTCCAGAGTTTCTGCCAAAGAGTGGTAGCCTGCGGCCTCATCGTACATAAGGCGATGGTAGAACAAGCGGGAACTGAAGTCTTCCCAAGGCATACAGTCATCGCCCGAAAGTCGCCCGAATTTGTCTACGCCTTCCTTCATTCGTTGGCGAAAGGCTTCGTCGGATAAGTCGCTGCGGGCAGCGCCGATGATGACAAAATCGTCGGTGAGCAGGTCAGCACAGGCAAGGCTGTGTAGGGCAGGAACAAGTTTGCGATAGGTCAAATCACCAGAGGCGCCAAAGATGACGATGGTGATGGGAGGTGGTTTATGCATGGCAACCTATGTCGCATGAGTAGAGAGAAGGACGATCAGGCAGCGGTAATGGCGGCACAGCGCTGGGCAATGGTGTCAAGGAGGCTGTGAAAGCTCGCAGCGAAGGATTTGACACCTGCTGTTTGCAGATCGGCTGTCACCTGATCGAAATCGATACCGAGTTCTGCCAGGGCAGCAATCTGAGCCCGAGCTTGTTCCACATCTTTGTCGATGGTGCGCGCTAAATGGGCGTGATCGAGGGTTGCTTCGAGGGTGTGTTGAGGAAGGGTGTTGACGGTGTGGGGCCCGATGAGGGTTTCGACATAGAGCACGTCGGAATAAGCAGGATTTTTGGTGCTGGTACTGGCCCAGAGGGGACGCTGGTAACGGGCACCCTGTTTTTCTAACTTTTCCCAGCGATCTCCTGCAAATACTTCACCAAAGCGCTGATAAGCAAGTTTGGCGTTGGCAATGGCAATTTTGCCTTGCAGGCTTGTGTTTCCGATCGCAGCCAGCTGTTTATCGACCACACCATCGATACGGCTGACAAAGAACGAAGCAACTGAAGCGATGTGGCTGAGTTCTGCCCCACTCTGTGCCCGTGCTTCCAGGCCTTCGATGTAGGCAAAGGCGACTTTATCGTAGTCGTCCAGGGAGAACATAAGGGTGGCATTGACGTTGATGCCCTCGCTGATCAGCTGGCGAATGGCAGGAATGCCTTCGTCGGTGGCGGGGACTTTGATCATGATGTTAGGGCGGTCTAGGGTCTGCCACAGGCGCCGCGCCTCGGCGATGGTGCCGGCTGTATCGTATGCCAGATCAGGAGAGACTTCGATGCTGACATAGCCATCGCCTTTATCGCTGGCATCGTAAAGGGGACGCAGGAGATCGGCTGCCTCTGCGACATCACTGCGTGACAGCTCATCGTAGATGGTGAAGGTGTCGGCACCGGCCGCAACCAGCCGTGCCAGGTCGGCGTCGTAGGCATCGCTGCCACTGATCGCTTTGTCGAAAATGGTGGGGTTCGAGGTGACACCGCGCACGCCGAGTTCGATCAGGCGCTGCATTTGGCCGGAGTGAACGAGATCGCGACCAATAAAGTCGAGCCAGACAGATTGTCCATATTCGTTGTAAAGATCATGTAAAGTACTCATGGTATATTTGGGGTGTTCGAGTGTGAAGTGAGAATAGATGGTTTGGATGTTTTTGTTATATTTTGGAGGTGAGATGTGCGCTAATTCTTACTTGAGAAAGACAGCTGGGCAGCGGCAGCTGCACTTTCGTCTAGAAACCACAATACTCGCCCGCGCCGGGGCTGAACCAGGGATGCGGGGAGGGGGGCTTGATCGGGTGAGGGGTCGAAGATTTGCCGCAATGCCGGGCCTTTGCTTTGTCCCGCGACGAGGAAGAGGACGAGGGCAGCGCGGTTGAGAACGGGGAGGGTGAGGGTAATACGCTGGTGGGGCGGAGAAGGGGCCTGGCCCACTGTGACCAGGGCTGTCCGCTCATCCAGGGCGGGTGTGCCAGGAAAAAGTGAAGCAGTGTGGCCGTCAGGTCCCATGCCCAGCAAGATGAGATCGAAGCGGGGTCGTGCCCGCGGGCCTAACCTAAAAACAGAACGCAGTTCGTTCTCATAAAGCTGCGCCGCCTGCCAAGGGTCCTCGAGTTCGCCATGGATGCGGTGCGCGATGTAGAGGGGGAGATGGGAGAGAAGGAGGGTGTAGGCAACACCGTAGTTACTTTCCGGATCGTCTGGAGGCACACAGCGTTCATCCACCCACCAGATATGTAAATCCGGCCAGGGAATACGGCTTTGCCAGGGATCTGAAGCTAAGAGCCGGAAGAGGTCACGTGGAGTTGAGCCTCCGGAGATAGCCATGTGCGCAGCGCCTCGCCGTTTGACCGCTTGCTGGATACTCTTGGCGATAAGCCCCGCCGCCATCTCGGCGAGTTGAGTAGAAGGATAAATATAAAAAGGGTGGGTGTGAGGCATGACAAAAGCGTGTCCGAGAAGGATTGAGTAGTCACCGCTTTTAAGTATAACACAAGAGAAAAGGGTCTGGTAGTGAAATCGGGGGCAGGTAAACCTCATGAGGAGGGTGCAAGTGAGGTTTTTGTAAAGTCATTTTATCCAGTTGTATTCTTTGTAAAAATGTGGTATATAAGTCATAAAAATAGGCAAAAATGTTGGGGAGTGGGATCGTTCATCGATTTGATGCCGTCTCCAGCATTTTCACAGCCGTGACAATGTTGTCATTTTAGTATTCGCCGGTCTTTTCCGGCTCACAACCAGGGAGAAGTGAATCATGAAGACGTCAACACGACTGCTGCTTGTTGCATCCTTGCTGCTATTGGTATTGGCGCTGTCCGCTTGTGGCTCGATGCCCACAACGATTTCAGCACCATCCCAAGATTTTCTGCTCTCATTCCCGCGGGTAGTCATCGATATTGGTGAGGACGGCACGCCATCGCTCGCTGGCTTTACGGCTGACCAGCTCTATATGCTTTCTCTTGGCCAAATGGATTTTCGCTGGTTACGTATGGACCCGGCGTTGATCCAGTGGTTCAAGGACAAGAACCTTCAGCATATCGAGTTGATTCAGAAGGAGGATGGACTCTACGTATTTGCCAACGGTGAGCCTCTACCGCATTTAGCCTGGTCGGAGGACTCCCTGAACACGTTGAGCGATCTTGTAGGCGATTATTATCCTCAGATTGAGGAATTGTTGACTAAAACGTTGCCATTTATGCAACGGGTGGGGTTAGATGTGGTTGTGCGTTTTCCAAAGGCCGACGATGTCGCTGAGATTCCCTTGCGCGACATGGAAGTTCCCATCGCTCAGGCAATTGAGGCTGAGACCGAACCGAGTAGCCTGCAGATTCGACTTATTATTCGTTATGATAAGCAAGGGGTGCCTTCCGTTCCCGGCGCAGAAGCCCTCTTGAAGAACTATTTTGGTGTACAAATGGATCAGTTACGGTTGATGCCTCAGGCAGTGCAGAGTCTTACAGCAGCTGGCATTCAACACATTACCTTACGAGTGCACAATAATAGCCTGTATATTTTCGTCAATGGCAAGGCTCTTCCCAATCTTGCCTGGGACGCAGATGGACTGAAGAATGGTGTTGGTTTGGTCAGTCAACTCTATGGGCTTCAACAAACACCCTCACTCAACGCGATGCTCGATACTTTGATTCCTTTGTTGGAGGCAACGGAGGGTGACGTCATTTTGAAGTTCCCCTTGCAGCCAGGTGTCAAACCCATCCCCACTCCGGGGGCTTAAATTTGGCAAAGAGAGCAGGTACTCATTGTTATTAGCTCCTGTTTTCTCTGTTTCCTGAAATTAAAAGACCTGTGAGTTCTCAGCGAGCTCGCAGGTCTTTTTTTCAGTCAGGGCTAAGTGCAAACACAGAAGTGTAGTTAGATTAGAAAACACAATATGCCACTCTAAACGGGTCGAATGCACAACTTACATGAACTGGAAACGCTAGTGAAGGGTTTAGTACTCAGTCAAATCTACTTTGAAGGAAAAAGATAGCGGCTCACCCACTAGCCGACTGAAAGTCGGGCTCTTTAGGCCTTCGGCCAGAGGACGACCTGCGTCGTCCTTTCGCCAGCCCAAAACGGTCGGCGTGGGCCGACCTCTGGCGCAAAGCGCCTATAGAGCCTGAGCCTGCCCTTGAACGCAGTGAAGGGTTCACTCAGCTAGGCACTAAACAACGACACCATCGCTAGGAGTGGAAGGCTGTATTGCTCAGCAGTGTAAGTCTCGGCCACGAGACAATTTTCATCAAACTACGATTGACTGAGTACTGATGGGAAGGGGCAGTTTCATTCTTGAGAGTGTTTAAGCCTTTCTAAAAAATAATGATCAGTAGGCTGAGAAAGACGCTTGATGGGTTGATGTCCCATACAGCTTGCGTTACAATGATGCCCTTCTTATTCCCAACAACTTACTCCTCTTTTCCTTCCTTTTACCGGAGCCCATTCATGTCTGCCTTTGATTTCGACACGTTTCACAATCGCCTTCACACCGACAGTGTCAAATGGCATTATCCTGAAGATGTGCTACCCATGTGGGTGGCCGACACCGACTTCACAGCCCCGCCAGCAGTCATTGCCGCTTTGCACGCTCGCGTTGCGCACGGTATTTTCGGCTATCACTACGAGAGTCCAACTTTGCGCGGGGTTGTCGTAGACTGGGTACACACACATTATGGCTGGCAGATTGAACCTGATTGGATTATATTTCTCCCCGATGTAATGCGTGGCATGAACTGGGCGGCGCAGACGATTGCCCAGCCGGGTGATGGCTTGCTGCTACAAACGCCTGTATATGGTCCTTTTTTCGATATGGTACGCAATGGTGACTTCATAATGCAAGACGCACCTCTGCATGAGGGTGAAGGGGGACGCTATGAGTTGGATATCGAGGTCTTGGAAGGAGCAATTACGGCGGATACCCGTGCTTTTTTGCTGTGCAATCCTCAGAATCCCACAGGCCGGGTGTTCAGTCGCGAAGAGTTGACAGCCATCGCCGAGGTTGCCCAACGCCACGATCTTTTCATCCTTGCCGATGAAATCCATGCGGATTTAGTTTATAGTGAATCACAGCATATCCCTATTGCTTCGCTCTCCCCAGATATTGCCCGGCGCACTTTTACTTTCATCGCTCCCAGCAAGACCTTCAATCTGGCCGGGCTCAAGGCAGCGGTGGGGATTATCCCTGATGCCGGATTGCGGGAACAGATGCAGAAGAGTCAACGTGGTTTGATCGCTCGCGTCAATTTACTGGGGCAAGTAGCAATGGAGACGGCATACAGTGAAGGCCGGCCCTGGCAGGAGGCATTGATGGATTATTTGCAGGCTAACCGTGATTATCTATGGGAGGTCATTGCTCGAGGCGACCTGCCCGGTGTACGCATGGCCCGGCCCGAGGGAACATTCCTGGCGTGGTTAGATTTTCGGTCCACAGCCTGGGGCGATGCCCCAGCCAAACATATTCTTGAAGAGGCAAAGGTCGCTTTGAACGAGGGCACGTGGTTTGGTGAGACGGGCCGGGGTTTTGCCCGGCTCAATTTCGGCTGTCCTCGCGCCACCCTGGAGGAAGGCTTGCGCCGTATTCAGAGAGCCCTGCTGGCGTCGTCATAAGTGAATAACTGATTGAGGAGCAAGGTTGTCTCAGGGGGGTGAGAGAATGTTATGGGTGAGTTAAGGGGATTTAACGAAAAGTTAACGGCATCTTGAAAAAAGGTGCCGTTTTTTCTGCTATGCTGGTGACGGTTGGTATTTGACCGATCAATTTACAAGTTTCGTAATGAAACCCATCGGATGACAGGTTACGCTGTCGTCCCCCCTTGTTTTTTCTCAGGAGAAGAAATGAAACGACTTTTTATCTTAATCATCTTACTGGGAACCGTCCTGGCTCTTACTGCTTGCAGTGGGGCGAAAGCGACTTCTCCCCAAGCTACTCCGACACAACCCGGCAAGGTTGAAGCCGAGCTCGTTACCCTGAACGGTGCTGGCGCGACATTCCCCTTACCCGTGTACACCGAGTGGAATCAAATGTATCGCTCGATACAGCCTAATGTGACCATCAACTACCAGGGTATTGGTTCTGGCGGTGGTCAGAAAGCCATTCTTGATGGGACGGTGGACTTTGCCGGCTCAGATTCGTTACTCAAGGATAACCAATATGCGAAGATGCCCGACTTGCAAATGCTTCCGATGCTGGCAGGAGCGGTCGTACCCATTTATAACGTGCCCGGTGTAGACAAACTGGTTCTTGATGGTACCACTTTGGTGGATATCTTCATGGCGAAGATTACGCAATGGAATGATCCAGCTATTGCCAGCCTTAATCCCAGTGTGACTTTACCCGCCCAGCCCATTGTGGTAGCTCATCGCTCAGATGGTTCTGGTACAACTGAGATTTTTACCAGCTATTTAGGCGCAGTGAGCGAGGACTGGAAGAATAATGTGGGCATAGGTAAGGCTTTGGAATGGCCCGCCGATAAGACAGGGCAGGGTGTAGGAGGCAAAGGTAACCCGGGCGTAGCCCAGGCAGTGCAATCGACGCCTTATGCCATTGGCTATGTGGAACTCGCTTACGCTAAATCAAACGATATCCTCATGGCGGCAATGATCAACGCCGCTGGCAACGAGGTTACTGCCAGCGCCGCAACAATGCAGGATGCCATGGCGGCCTTCGCCAACGCCTTCGATGAGCGTCTCACGGCAAATATCGTGAATGCGCCCGGTAAGAACTCCTGGCCTATCATGGGCTACACCTATCTGATTATTCACATGCAGGAAAACACAAACTGTGCCAAAACCAAGGCGCTTGTGGATTATAGTGAATGGGCCATTTCTGATGCAGCTGCGGCTAAGAAGGCCGAGGACCTTGGCTATGCCACGCTGCCTGGTACCGTACGTGCTCTTGTCGAAGCGAAGCTGCGTGAGGTCGAGTGCAATGGACGGAAAGTGATGCAATAAAACAACAATCTTGTTCCATCTACCAGAAAACTAGCCGATACTGTTTTGGTATGGCTGCGGTCCACAAATAATGACCGCAGTCATCTGTGGGTTTTTCTAGAAATGCACACGGTAAATCCAATATCTATGAGAGAAAAAAATGAATGGCGCCAGCGTCTGAATTATCGCTTGCAGCATGGCGATCTTTTTTGGCGCATGGCCTTGCTGGCGTCATCCCTTCTGACGGTGGTGGTTGTTTTGCTGATTGGTTGGGAGCTTTGGCGTGGTTCAGCGCTATCTCGGCACGAATTTGCCTGGGCGTTTGTTTCCCCTTGGGCCGAATCTACCTGGAATCCAGCCCTGGACCGTTTCCAGGCCTGGCCTTCGATCTATGGCTCCCTCATCACCTCCTTACTTGCCTTGCTTTTGGCTGTACCTTTCAGTATTGCCGTAGCAATATTCTTGGCCGAACTGGCACCACCCTACTTGCGTGCACCCCTCAACACCATGGTAGAAATGCTGGCAGCCGTCCCCAGTGTCGTGTATGGATTGTGGGGTATTTATGTCTTTCTACCTATGGTCGTGGCGCCGTTAGGCAAGATAATAGCTGGTACATTGGGGGCAGTTCCTGGTCTTTCCGTTTTGTTCGCTGGCCCCATGCCACCATCGGGCCTCAGCCGACTCTCCGCCGCCCTCATTCTTACCTTTATGGTGACTCCCACAATTACGGCCGTAACGCGTGACGTCCTCCTCGCTATTCCTCGTTCACAACGGGAGGCTTCGCTGGCCCTGGGCGCCACGCAGTGGGAAACCATCGCCCAAGTGCTACTGCCTTACGGCTTAAGCGGCATTTTGGGCGCAGTCATTTTGGGGTTTGGCCGGGCGATCGGGGAAACGATGGCTGTGACCATGGTGATCGGTAATACTTCGGGGAGTGGTTATTCCCTGTTGAAGCCCGGCTATACCATGGCCAGTATCATCGCCAATGAATTTGCCGAAGCGGTGAGTGATATGCATTCCTCGGCTCTTATCGAAATAGCCCTGGTGCTTTTTTTCATTACCATCATTCTCAACGCAATTGCGCGTTGGTTGGTGGCAAGTGTGAATCGTAAGACGATGGGGAGATAGCCATGCAAAGAGATATATTTGCTGAAATCGATTTTGCTAAAGTCTACCGGCGTCGTCGTCTGCTCAACAACATCGTCCTCTCCTTGACCGCTGTAGCTGCTGCCCTGGCAGTCATACCTCTGGTTTGGATTGTGGTTTATGTGCTCATCAAAGGCTCGGGTGTCCTCAATCTGGATTTCTTTATCCATCTTCCTCAAGCCATGGGCACCTCCGGAGGTGGCATCACCAACGCCCTTCAGGGAACACTTGTGATGGTTGTCGTTGCCTCATGCATTGCCATCCCAATCGCCCTGCTGGCGGCCTTCTATTTGCTATTTTACCCCCAGACGTTTTTGGGACAGGCACTCAAATTCAGTACTGATTTACTGGCAGGCATGCCTTCTATTGTGATCGGTCTTTTTGGTTATGCCCTCCTGGTAGTGCCGGTCAAGCACTATTCTGCCTTGTCTGGGGGGGTAGTGCTGGCCTTGATTATGCTACCGGTCGTGATCCGCTCCTCAGAGGAGATGCTCAAGCTCGTACCTAAAGAGTTGCGAGAGGGTTCTTTGGCCCTGGGTGCGCCCGAATGGCGAACATCTCTTTCTGTGCTTTTGGTTGCGGCTCTGGAAGGTATTGTTACCGGTGTCATGCTGGCCTTGGCGCGGGCGATCGGCGAAACCGCGCCCTTGCTTTTCACGGCTTTGGGCAACGAACACTACAACATAGTTGATTACGTGCGCCAGGGGGTGGAGCATAATCAGAGCGCTTTAGAAATACTACAAAAAATCTTGGCCGAGCCGACCGATGCCTTGCCCCTCACCCTGTGGAAATATGCGCAACAGCCTTATCCAGAACGGGTGGCGCAGTCGTGGGGCGTTGCTTTGGTCTTGATGTTACTGGTTTTATTCCTCAATATCGGCGCCCGTTCCTGGTTGGCCTGGAAACAGCGAAAAAGTTATGGCTAAGGCAGATTATGAGGTCGCGAAATGATGGAGAGAAGACAATGACTCAAACCTTACCGCAGAAAATGGAAGTTCGTAAGCTTTCTGTATTCTACAAATCTTTTCGGGCATTGAATGAAGTGAATATGCCTGTCTATGAAAATAAAGTAACGGCAATTATCGGGCCTTCGGGCTGCGGAAAATCGACGCTTTTACGTTCCTTGAATCGGATGAATGATTTGGTTAGCGGCTCACGTGTAGAAGGCTCGGTTATGCTGGATAACAAGAATATCTACGCCCCCGGCGAGGATGTGGTGGGGGTACGGCGACGGGTAGGGATGGTCTTTCAACGTCCGAACCCCTTTCCTATGAGCATCTACGATAATGTAGCTTATGGTCTTCGCCTCTATGGCATTAAAAAGAAAGCCCTCTTGGATGAGATTGTGGAAGAGAGTTTGCATAGTGCGGCCCTTTGGGATGATGTCAGGGATAAGTTAAAACAGTCGGGGATGGCTCTGTCGGGTGGACAACAGCAGCGTCTTTGTATCGCCCGTGCTATTGCCATTCAGCCCGAAGTGCTGTTGATGGACGAACCTGCCAGTGCCCTGGACCCAATCGCCACCTTGCGTATCGAAGAGTTGATCGCGCAACTAAAAACGAAATACACTATCGTTATCGTTACCCACAATATGCAGCAAGCCGCCCGTGTTTCCGACTACACTGCTTTTATGCTAATGAATGAACAAAGGGCAGGAGAGTTGATTGAATTCAGCAAAACCTCGGACCTCTTCACTGTTCCCCACGACAAACGCACCGAGGATTACATTACCGGACGTTTTGGTTAATGGTGTATAACAATATACACAAATTGACCCTGGCTGAAGTTTTCTCTAGACCAGCTTCGGCCACAATTCTGTAATCAGCGGAGAAGGAGGACTTATCATGACAGAAGAACACATTATCATTCCCGGCGAGGCTCACGAACACACGCCGAACGGGGGACTACCCCCCAAACCTCAGCGCCTGCACATTAGTGTGCCCACCCGCCACAACCCCAAGCTGCAAACCTTGCTCACTGCTATAAGCCAAGATGAAGAGCTGGACGCCATCTGGTATGCGCAAAATGTCAATGCCGTTACTCGCTTATCGATGAGTGACCACGGCCCTGTACACGTACAGATCGTCGCCAATATTGCCCTACGCCTGTTGCGTCTACTCACGGGCAACGGCGTTGTCCCCAGCATCGTCAGGGACCATAGCATGATGCCCGAAGATGCCGAGGTTGTCGTCGTGATGGCAGCATTATTCCACGATGTAGGTATGAGCATTCATCGCATCAACCATGAGGAATACAGCCTGATCATCGCCGACCGAAAGCTTCCTCCCTTGCTGGCCACCGCCTATCCTGACGCCGGTTTGCGTGGCATTATGCAATCGGAGATTTTGCACGCTATCATTGCCCATCGCAGCGATGGCCATCCTCTCACCTTGGAGGCAGGTATTGTACGAGTGGCCGACGCCCTCGATATGACGCAGGGGCGCTCGCGTCTTCCCTTCGAGCAAGGCTCGACCAGTATTCATGCTATCTCGGCCATGGCCATTGATCAGGTAACGCTTGCTGAGGGCGAAGAAAAACCGGTCTTGGTGAAAATATCGATGCACGAGTCGGCCGGCATTTTTCAGATTGATGCCCTTCTCCGTAAGAAATTGAAGGGGTCCGGGTTGGAGGACTTCATCCAGATCATCGCTACCATAGATAATGACTGCGAAGACAATGCTATTCGCCACCTCATTTTATAAACATCTTAAGGAGTTTTGTGCTCTATGTCTCCTCGAACGAGTTTTGACCACTATCTGAATCAGCTGCGCTCCGACATCTTATCCATGGCCGATATGGTGGACAAGGAACTATCGGTGGCCATAGATGCTCTGGAAGGCAAAGATATCGAACTGGCGCAGCAGGTCTTTGGCATGGATGAGGAAGTCAATGCCATGCGATTCCAGGTAGAGCGCACCTCCTTGCTGCTCATCAGCACCCAGCAGCCGATGGCACGGGATGCTCGCGCTATTCTTGCCGCCTTGTTCATGAACGTTGTGCTCGAGCGCATGGGCGACAAGGCCAAGAGTATCGCGAAGGCTATCCCCTACATCTTACAGCGCCCCAACCTCACTATCCCCTCCGAGCTGCGCGAGATGGCCGACGTTGGCCAGACTATGTTGCGAGAAGCAATGCAGGCTTACCGCCTCCGTGATGCTGTGCTGGCAAAAGAAGTTGCCGGGAAAGATGACGAAGTCGATCAATTGTACGGAGAAACATTCCTGAGCGTTTTAGCGCGCATGGCCAAGACCAAAAAACAGGATAAGGTGGAAGCGATCTATGAATTGCTGCGTGTAGCCCGCGATTTAGAGCGCTTCGCCGATTACGCCACCGATTTGGCTGAGCGGGTAGACTTCATGATTACCGGCAAACTGGCAGAAGTCAATGTGGATGAATGGGAAGATATGCGTCAAGAGCTGACCTCTCCCCTCAGCTCCTCAGAACAAGCCTAACTTACTGTTATTTCCTTGCTTTTTCGCTACTCCTACCACATTCCCTTCCCTACTTTTCGAGAATGTGAGGGAATAGGGTATGATGCCGGAATACCTTTAATACGAGCACTTTTCCTATGCCCCTTCTTGGCGAACTCGCCGCGCTCGGCACGGCTATTTGTTGGTCTTTTACTTCCACTTTTTTCACAATGGCAGGCCGCATGGTCGGATCGGTGGTGGTCAACCGCATCCGCCTTCTTTTGGCCATCCTTTTTCTCAGTCTATCGCACCGGCTGTTGTTGGGCACCTGGTTCCCGCAAGGGGTGGCGTTTGAAAATTGGTGGTGGTTGGCGATTTCGGGAGTGATTGGGCTCTCAATTGGTGATGCCCTGCTATTTCAGGCGTTTGTCGTCATCGGAGCGCGGCTTTCGATGCTGCTCATGAGTCTGGTTCCCGTAATCAGTACATTGCTGGCCTGGCTATTTTTGAACGAGACTTTGACATCTTTGCAGTTGTTGGCTGTTTTTGTGACAGTGTTTGGCGTGGCCTGGGTCATTCTGGACCGTACTCCTCAAAATGGCCAGCAGACACCAGCCCAGTTCAATTGGTTGGGGATTATGTTTGGGTTGGGGGGAGCGCTGGGGCAGGCTTTGGGGCTTATTGCGGCGAAAAAAGGGCTCAGCAATGACTTTTCGCCGCTTTCGGGCACATTGATCCGCATGGTGGCGGCAGCGGCAGCTTTATGGTTGGCTACGATTGTTACAGGTAAGACGAAGAGCACTTTTCAGCAGTTGTTCAGTACTCCCAAATCCTTCATCCACATCCTGGGGGGCTCTTTTTTCGGGCCATTCCTTGGTGTGACTCTTTCTCTTGTGGCAGTACAGGCCACGGCTGTGGGTATCGCCAGCACGATCATCGCTCTTCCCCCTATTTTCTTGTTACCCATTGGCTATTTTGTCTTTCAGGAACGCGTGGGCTGGCGGGCGGTGGCAGGTACCGTAGTGGCATTAAGCGGCGTTGCAATTTTGCTATTATGGGGCTAAAAGACCACAACTCTTACTCATTAACCCCCGATTCTGCTTGCTAACGTTAAATTATGTTGATATTGCAATTTTACACGATGTGGAAGACATAAATATCGTAAATCGAGGTGTTGTCGGCTTGACAGTTCCCCCTATGTCGCCTACACTAAGGCATAGACAATCATCGAATCAGCTTGTCTAGACAAAACAACCGCGCACCTCCCATCTTGACACAAGGAGATGAACGTTGGAAGCAACTACGCCTTCAGTTAAACCAGTGTACCGACGGCGGCGATGGCGGTGGATAGATATTCAAGAGCAACTTACAGGTTTTTTATTTGTTGCTCCCGCTATTATAGTTATTTCGGTTTTTGGTCTATTTCCGATCTTTTATGCATTTTACATGAGCACTTTCAAATGGAGGGTGCGTAAAGGTTCGTTTATTGGCTTAGGTAACTATGAAAAGGCGTTGGGAGATTGGCAGGGGATAGCAATTTTTGTCTTGGGTTTCCTCTTTTTGGCTTTAGCCTATTGGATTTGGAGCCGGGCGCTCAGATCTCTAGATGATCGAAAATTGATTGCAGGGGTGATTTCTGCTTTGGTTCTTATTGGTGCAGGGTGGGGAATTATGACGGGCTGGCAGCAGATGCAGGCCAGCGGTGACGACAACTTCCTCAATGCCTTACCCATCACAGTGTATTATGCCATGGGTACGGTGCCGGCCGAGATCGGCCTGGCTTTGGTTTTAGCCTATTTGCTCTATCAAAAAATCCGCGGCCAAGAACTCTTCCGCATGATCTACTTTTTGCCTTACATCACCCCGGCCGTAGCGGCAGCAGTAGTGTTTCGCACCATTTTCAATCCTCGCGAAACCTCTCTTGCCAACCAGTTTTTAAGCTGGATCGGGATGGAGCCCCAGCGCTGGTTGTTCGAGCCCAAACCCTTCATCAATGTCATGTTTGGTACCCATCTGGAGGGACTGAAGGCCGGGCCCAGTATGGCGCTGGTAGCCGTCATTTTCTTTGGGATTTGGACCTATGTGGGCTATAACACCGTCATTTTTCTGGCAGGGTTGGGTTCTATCCCCCACGATCTCTACGAAGCAGCAGAAATCGATGGTGCCAACCGTTGGCAATCGTTTCGTCACATTACTCTTCCATTACTTTCACCCGTCACTTTTTATCTGGCACTCATCGCTTTTATCGGTACCTTCAAGGCGTTTAACCACCTTTATGTCATGCGTAGCCCTGCTGCCCTCGGCACGGTGGATACGACCAGTCTTGTTATTTTTGATACTTTTTATAAAGCTAATCAGTTTGGTTACGCTACAGCCCAAGCTATTATCCTTTTCTTTATTATTTTGGTGCTGACCTTGGCACAGAACAAGGTCTTTGGGGAGAAAGTGTTCTATGGCTAGCATCATAAAGACCGAAATGCCACGTCGACCCGTTGATATCGGACGCATCTTCATCTATATCATCCTCATCATCCTCATCTCAGGTGTACTCATTGCGGTTGTACCCTTCTTTTGGATGGTTTCGACCTCGCTCATGACATTGGGCGAGACGATCAACAAGCAATGGCTGCCAAAAACACCTCAATTCCACAATTATGTGGAAGCCTGGACAGAAGCCAAGTTTGCCAAGTATTTTGTCAATAGCGTCATCATCACCGCCGTGACCGTGGCTGGTCAGTTGAGTATTTCAATTTTGGCGGGGTATGCTTTTGCCCGTATCAAATTTATTGGTCGCGACGTGATTTTTACCATTCTTCTTTCCAGTATGATGATTCCTGAATCGGTCATCATGATTCCGAATTTCCTCCTCATTCGCGGTCAAATTATTCCGCTACCGGGTGGCACCTGGTTGAATACCTTGCAAGCGCTCACCATACCTTTTTGGGGTAGTGTCTTCAGCATTTTTTTGCTCCGTCAGTTTTTTGTGACTATTCCGAACGAATTATGGGATGCCGCTCGTTTAGATGGGGCCGGCCATTTCCGCTTCTTATTGCGGGTGGTTCTGCCCATTAGCAAAGCCCCCATTGTCACCGTTTTTATCTTTGCCTTTATTGGTTCCTGGAATGCTTTCCTTTGGCCTCTCTTGGTGACGACCAAAGACGTCTGGCGGCCCCTCTCTGTAGGCCTGTGGACCTTTGTTACCGAAGCAGGTCCTGAGACTCAGTTGTTGATGGCGGGTGCTGTCATCACCATCATTCCCATTCTTATCCTTTACTTCTTTACACAACGGCAGTTTACCGAAGGAATTGCCACGACTGGCCTAAAAGGCTAAGTTCAATGAACATGTTGTTTGCATAAATGTGATGTACGTTTGCCTGCTGCCACTTGCATAAGAAAAATCTGGCAGTTTAGGCAATTCATGGTTACTGTCGGAACTGTCACTTCCACTCATAGGAGGAATACATCTGCCTAAAACCATCCGTCCCAGTCCTTCAACAAATCTTCTGATTTTTTCCTTCCATTTCATTTTCATTTAACTTTACAGGAGAAGAAACTGCCATGAAAAATCGAAAAGTATGGTTCATCCTCTTCTCAGTGCTCATTGTTGTTGCCATGGTTCTGACCGCCTGTGGCAAGAGCAAAGAAGCTGAACCCACCCCCGTCCCAGAACCGACAAAAGCAACTGCTGCCGAGCCCACCAAGGCCGCGGCAGAAGCAACAACTGCTCCTGAACCCACCGATCCCTGGGCTGATGTCGATCCCAGTGGTCAAACTATCGTTTTCTGGCACCAACACAGCCGTGCTCGCGGCGAAGCCCTGGATGAAATTGTTCAAGCCTTCAATGATACCAATGAATGGGGTATCACGGTGGAGGCTGAGTATCAGGGTGGTTACGGCGACATCTTCAACAAGATGCTCGGTGTCATGAACACCCCCGATGCACCAGATATCGTTGTCGCCTACCAGAACCAGGCTGCCACCTATCAATTGGGTGATGCTCTCATCGATATGC
>JAADFV010000311.1 GCA_013152695.1 Chloroflexota bacterium
GGCGTGGGGGTGGGGGGAATCCAATCGCCGAAATCATAACCAACCCCATCCACACCTGCAGAGAGGGAGATGGAAGAGATGGTGTTGGTATCGGTGGCGGCACCCCCAGCCGAACCCACTGTGGCGACGGTGCTGACGTAACCGGCCGGATCTTGTTCAGATAGCGTGTAGGTTCCGGGAATCAGGTTTGTGAAGGTGTAATCACCGGTGCCGTCTGTATAAACGGTGATATCCACATTCTGCCCGAGATAGTCAGCACCACTGAGATTGAGTAAAACATTGGCGAGTCCGTTTTCGGTAGCACCGCGATCGCCACTGCCATCGACATCATCATAAACTGAACCACTCAAGGAGGCATAGCGAGCGTCGCCAAAGTCAACGGCATCATTGCTCTGGCCGGAGCCTAGCGGTGCCAGGTCGACAACGTCGGGAGTCGTGCTGAAGTAGCCGCTCAACGTTTGGGCGGTCACTTGATAAGTACCGGGAAGCAAGTCGACAAAGGAGTAAAAGCCGCTACTATCGCTGATGGTGCTGGCGCCGGTATTGAGAGAAATGGTGACACCGGCAAGGCCGCTTTCTCCACCATCCGCGATCTGGTTCACATTTTGGTCATCGAAAACGAGACCGCTGATACGGACAGGTAGAGCATCACCGAAGTCGTTGTCCACACCTTGCACGCCTGTCGTGAGGGAAATGGCACTGATGGTGTTGGCATCTGTGGCGGTACCGCCTTGACTGCCAGGGTTGGCGGCCACACTGAGATAGCCGCTAAGATCAGTTTCCAGCAAGGTATAATCGCCGGGAAGGAGCTGGGCGAAGGAGTATGCGCCATTGGCATCGGTCTGGACACTCAAATTGACGGCTTGAGACTGGTAGTCGCTGCCGCTCAAGGCCACGGTTACACCGCTAACGCCATTTTCACCAGGATCACGCACACCGTTGCCATCGTAGTCTTCGTAAACAATACCGGCAAGGGTATTGTAGGCAGCATCGCCAAAATCTTGACTGATGGCCTCGCCAGAAAGAAGGGTGAGGGTATAGACATCGGGTGTGGTACTGAAATAAGCGGCGGAGGTGCTTTCCGTAAGGGTCCAGTTCCCGGGCCAGACATCAACAAATTGGTAAGTGCCGTCAGCGGCAGTGTTGGTGATGAGGGTATCTGTGTTATTGGCCAGGGTCACGGTGATTCCCGCCAGCCCAACCTCCCCACTGTCGAAGAGGCCGTTGTAATTACTGTCATCGAAAACCAAGCCACTGACAGTTACCGGGCGTGTGTCACCGAAGTCGTTGTTATCACTGCTGGCACCGGCAGCGAGAGGAATATCGCTGATGGTATCGGCATCGAGAGCCGTTCCACCTGTCGTACCCGGATTAGCGGCCACACTGAGATAGCCGGCTAGATTGGTCGCCGTGACGGTATAGACGTCGGCAGCAAGTTGGGTGAAGCCGTAGTCGCCATCGATGTCGGTCGTGGTAGTCAAGGAAGTTCCGGCGCCCAGGAGTGTTATTTCTACGCCGGCCAGGCCGGGATCACCCGGATCGCGCAGACCATTGGCGTTACGATCCTCATAAACACTTCCACAAATCCCCCCACCGCCGGCGGGATGACCGAATACATAGAAACTGCCATAGACGTCGACAAAGGAGAGTTTACCGCCGGCAGGAACGGGCAGGGTTTCCACCGATGTACCGGTATCATAGGACCAAAGGAGAGTGCCGTCATACAGGTCATAGGCGTTGACGTAAAGGCTGGCCGAACTGCGGTAAAGTACGCCATTGGCGGCCGTTTGCCACCACCAACCGCCATCAGCACCACTGTCACTATAGCTCTTACTCCAGGTGAGGTTACCGGTGGCAGCATCGAGAGCCACCAGCATTTTATTGGCTGAATTTCCGGGCTCGATCAGCCATTGCAGAACGGTACCACCATAAACAAAGGTGCTCGAACTAAAAGGCCAGGCCGGGGCAGAGGGCGTGTAAACCCAAACCTGAGTTCCTGTGTTAGCGTCGACTGCATAGAGTTCACTGGTGGTCGTAGTTCCGGAATAGGTGACGGGGATGTACACCAGACCATTTTGCACCGTTAGATAAGTCTCGTAATTGACACCGGAGCTTCCCCCCGCGGGCAGAGGAAAATGCCAGACAACGGCATGGGTGTTGAGGTCGAGGGCGTAAACGCCCATGTCGGTGGTTCCCAAATAAATCATGCCACCCGAGATTACCGGATCGGAGCCGGCATTGATGGAGGTTGTTACGACATTGGTGTGCCATAATTCTGCACCACTACCGGCATCGAGGGCATAGATTGCCGAAATGACTTCGCTAAAAGTGTCGGTATAGGAATCGACCGCCACATAAACGGTACCGTTTGAAACCACCGGTGAATAAATTTGAGGGGCATTGGCATCGTTGATAAGATTGGTCATCCAGTTGACGGCCCCGGTTGTAGCATCTCGATTGACAACATTCCCCATCCAGGTGCCGTAATAGATTTGATTGTTCACAACGGCAGGCGATGAAAGCTCGTTGTCGCCTTCGCTGGCACCCAACGGTTGTTGCCAGACCACACTCTGATTCACAATATCCAAGGCTAAAAATTGACTATACGTCCCCACATAAGCCGTCTGCCCGACCACAGCCGGACTGGCGAGGGTGTAGCCATCATTATCAGGCCGAACCCATTCTTGATTGAGGGGAGGGGCCAGGCTCAGTTCACCGTCGTTATAAGCGGTGTGGATGGCATCATGGGCCAGCATGGGCCAATCGCCGGTGATGCCGCCGCTGCCGCCACCACCACTGCTACAGACATTTACCTGTACTTGCTCTGGTAAAACGGCGCGGTCTGAGGTCGGAGCTCCGCTTTTGGGGGAGAGGCTGGGCGAATAGCCGGATAGAGGCAAAAGACGCAGATAAGTTGCTACCAGACTACCGTCAGCCGTGGGATAAAGTCGGGCACGGATTCTGTCACCCGTATTTAAGTCGGAAATATGACCTCGTTGTAATGAACCGATCAAGATGCGACTGTTCGGGCGAATTAGAAAAAAAAAGTCCCTGCCATCATCTGCGCGAACTTGCATATCGTTCTCGCCGATGGCAGAGATCGTCCCCTCAATGGCAAAGGGGCCACTGGGAGCATCAGCACGAGAGATCGGTTCAAGATACGATCCCATGTACATCAGTGACATCAGTAATCCCCAAATGATGAAGATCAACTTGAGGTAATATCTCATAATGACTATCCCTCCTACAGGGTGATTAGGACAACATCGCTCGGGGGAAACGAAACAAGAAGGACATCCAGCCAGAGAATGCCCTTCTTTAGTGTAAGGCCAATGTGCGAGCAATTCACTGTAAAGGTCGTGCGCTTGCGGGGGATTCCGTGTAAAATCGTGCGTGGGTGCGAGGGCGCGTGGGTGCTTTGTTTTGCGCCGCGTCCGTGAGCGGCTGACGCCTGGTCAATGAAGGTAGGACAAACATGGATGGCGGAAAGGCGAGGGTGTCTTGTATTGCGCCGCATCACGGATGCGGCTAACGCCTGGAAGGTGATGGTAAGGCGAACGTCGGTGGTGGAAAGGCGAGGGTGTATTGTAC
>JAADFV010000312.1 GCA_013152695.1 Chloroflexota bacterium
CCAGAACCCGTGGCGAGAGAGGTTGCCCCGATGTGGCCGGCACCGGGAAAGAATGTGTAAATCCCGAATTCTGATATTTTCAGTATAGCAAGCATTCGCATTTTGGCAAGCGCAAAATCGCCCGGCGAGACTGTATCCCTTTAGTCGGTGGTGCAGGAAAATTTCGCTGATTAAAGTGCGTCGCACCTCGGTAGGTGCGACGCACTTGCTCCGCGCCGACTAAATTGATATAGTGTCTCGCCCTGCCAGCCTGAAAACCGTCTCCGACCAGTGAGACCTGCCAGGTCTGCGTAGGGCGCAGCCCCAGGCCACTGCCCGTAAACAACGACTTCCTCCCGAGTTCAGGGAGAGGCGAGAGGAACAGTTTTGTTCCTCTGCGCCTTATGCCCTGAGCAACCGGCAGTTACGGCACGAATGTCACTGCCAACTGCGCCTCCTGCCCGGCCGGCCAGCTTTCCAGGCTGGCTAAGGAGATACGGCCACGCGGACCTGTCGCGGCAATAGCCAACTGCCCCAGAACAATATCGTTAGTCCAGGCCTGTACCTGAGCCGACACATCCAACACCATTTGGCCGAGCTGTACAGGCACAGATGTACCCGGATTGTAAGTAGCCGGAGCATTGTCGTAGTTGACTTGGGCGGACTCAAACGGTGTCACATTCAAAACCTGCAGGTACTTACCCGCCGCACCCGATTCCAAGATGACATTCAAAGTAAGTTGGGCGGACCTGATGTCAGCCTCTGGGGGCAGTAAAGTGCGATCGAAAGTGAGGAAAGCATCGTCCAGACCCGTAGGGCGCACAATCAGGGCCGCGTAAGCGTCGTAATTCCTCGCCGGATCGCCACCGTTGACCCAGGTATCAGCCGACAACGGCAGACTGACTGTCGTCCAGATATGCGCCTGGGTGGTGGCCACATCCACACCTCCGTCATCATCGCCAACGGTCAGCGTCAGCACATAGACGCCCGCCGCGGCATAAACATGACTGATCTCGAACTGTGGAGCCACATCATTCAGGACTAGCGGTGCGGTGCCGTCGCCAAAATCGAGAGTCGCTGACCAGACATCATTGCCCGGATCGACAAAGGCGACTGTTGCCGTCACCACGTCACCTACAGCAGCATCGAGTACATCAAACTGCTGTACTTGCGGTGAGACATTATCGACAATCACCTGAATCTGGGCGATTCCTACATCCTCTCCATCATCGGCGCTTACGGTCACGGTGTAAACACCATTATCTGTGTAGAGGTGCTCCAGGATAAAACTGTGGTCGGTTGCCAGAGACAACGGCTGCATCCCGGCGCCATCTCCATAATCTACCGTCAACACCCAGACATCCTCTCCGGGATCGACCATTTTGCCGTTTACTTGCAAAGTATCACCTTCGTCCAGGGTGGCTGTGGCTGGGAGGATGAAACTTGGTGGCACATTGCTGACGACGACCGTAAATATACCTTCGCTTGTCGCTTCTCCATCGTTCATTGTCACAGTGACAGTGTAAACGCCATCCTGAGGATAGAGATGCTCGAGAACAAAGCTGTGGTCGGGAGCCAGCTGTAAAGACTGGAGAGGAGAGCCATCCCCATAATCTACCGTCCCCGACCAGTTATCTGCATCCGGATCGCTAAATGAAGCGGTCACTTGCAGTGTCGAACCTTCGTTGAGCTGCTGGTCGGGGGGAAGGTTAAGCGAGGGTGGTGTATTTTCTATGGTGAGTGTTGTAGAAAGCACCCGGAAGGGTTCAGGCTGCTGGTCGGCATAGAAAATCAATGAAGCGCTGATGTCGCCCTTACTTTGACCTGGCTCGAGCGTTATGGCAAAGCTCCCGGCCATGCTCTCGCCCGTGGCCAGAGCTCCCAGATAAGCAAAGCCGCTGATCTCGTTGGCTGAAGCAGCACCCAGCAACGATTTTTGAGCCGCTGTCTGCCAGTTAGCCAGTATCTGTGCGGCCGGCAGACCGACGGGGAATAAATCGCCACTGACACTACCGGGTACATAGCGCGTACCAGCCGGCAAGGGAGCAAAGGCAAAGAACTCAGCGGCAGAGCCCACGTTCTGGGCGCTAAAGGCTACTGTTACCTGTTCTCCCACAGGAGCAGAAGCAGGGCTGGTTGTAGCTGTACCTGCCACCTCGTGCATGGCGTTCCACACCCGCACAGTGGCTTGCTCTGGGCTTTGCGATAGTACCTGGATATGCAAACCATACTGTGCCCCTACATCACCAGGATTTCCTGTACCCAGTAAGCGACCCGGCGCCACTTCGACGCCATAAAGGTCGGGATAAGGAAGACCATCGGGCCAGGTAATTGGGGTGGCATAGTCAAAGCGGGCGGGAATCACAGCACTGGCATCCCAATCGTGCAGATAGAGCAAGGAACCACTGCCAGGATAGAAAAATCCAGGGGTATAGTTGAGAGAGTCGTGGAATGCTGGGATTGCGGCCTGGCTGGGCCATGATTTTGTCTCTAACGGCGTCTCGCTCCATGACTGCGTATCGAAATCCCAGCCTAAACGAGCTGTCCAGGCGCGAGTAGGCAAAAGGCCGAAACCGGCATCACCGGGCATCACCCGACCGCTGAGCGGCACCCCCACCCAGGCATCCTGAAATGCCGGTGAAGTCGTATCAAAACGTTGGGGCCAATAATGCGAATCCACCACCAAGAGACCATATTTGGGCCCATAACTGGGTGGAGATGCCAAATCACTCAACATTTCACCATCGAAAGGTTGGCTGAGGTCGCGATAGCTGATGATCAAGCTGGGTGTCGTCGCGGGCAGACGATTTACCTTCGTTTCGTGATTGGGCTTATCCTGATAAACAATTTGATAAGGATCATTGAGTGACTGGTCAAAACCATTGGCATCACGCCATTCTACGAGATAATAATGATCGCTGCGTTTGACAAAGGGCGTCATCAACCAACCCTCATTGTGCCAGTCGGTAGTCACAGTTTCCAGTTCGTTGCTATACAAATTACCTTGTTCATCATCCAGGGAAAGGTTATCTACCCACCAGCCGGGCTCAGTAGCAAAGCGATCACTCACATAGCGTAAGCGCAAGCGGATGTTAAGACCTCGGAAAGCGCTAAGATCAAAATGAAGGCGTCCCTGTCCCCTCCCGGTCAGACCCCAGCCCTGATTACGGCCATGAGGATTGTCGCGAGTGAGATAACCATCTTGATCTGGTAGCGAAATCCAGGTCGCCCCTGCATCTGTGGAGACCTCGATATAGCCATAATCCCAGCCGTTCTCCAGATCCCAATAGGCATCAAAAGAAAAGATCGGGTGTTCGCCCGCCTGACTGAGGTCAAATTCACGCCAAATGCGGTGATCCAGATTGTTTTCTGAGCCCGACCACCAACCACCACCACTACCAGCACGATTTTCCACCTCTACCTCTTTGGGCGGCAGGCGGATGATAATGCCATCAGCGGTATCAGGGGGCTGCTGTCGCAGCCGGCCAACCACTACATCACGGCTGGGATCATCATACTCGATCACCAGCGGGTCTTTCCAGCCCAGGAGCCAATTCTGCCACAAGTTGTGACCGACCGGCCGGACGCCGCCCAAAGGACCACCCCAAACGCCTGCTGCCAATGAACCCCAAAAACCGTTGGCGTTCATGCCATCAAGGGTGTACAGATCGGGTAAACCCAGATAATGTTCGAATGTCTCCAAAAATGTTCCTAAAACAGTTTGCTCAGAAAATACGGCAAAATTATCGACGAAATAATCGTCGCTAGGATCATCCGGGGTTTGCTGGCCCGCGATTTGGGGCTGGGCTAAGCCATTAAGGCTAAAAGAGGAACGTCCATCGCTCAGGCGGTCTTCACCACCGCCATCCTGCCATCCATAGCCCGCATGAATGAGAAACAACATGTCGACGACATGATCGCCATTGGCATCGAACTGGCTCCAGGCCTGGTCAGGATAGTCTGCCACCATCGCCTTTACTGCATCCTCGGCAAATGCCAAAAAACCGGCGTCGCTGGCTGGATCGGCCTGGCAGCGTCCCTGGGCATCCTCCTGATAAAGGGCGTAGCCATATGTTTCGGGAGCGTGGGGTAATGAGACCGATCGAGGAAGAACCGCCCCTCCTACATGATATGTGCCGGCGGACATCTCCAGCAGGTAGTTGTTCAAGGTGAGGCCGCTGAGGTCAATGCCACCTAGTTCAGGACGTACGACGCCATAGCCGGGGGCATCAGGGCCAATACCAAATAGTACGGCATCATAAGCCTGGGGGTCCATATCGGCTTTATAAAAACTAAAATTATCGCGCGGGCCTGGGGGAGGGTCTTGTCCCAGAGCCAAAGGTTGGAATTGGAACTCGGTATTGACACAGGCACCTGTTTCTGGATCGGGGTAGGGCCGAACGATACGATCGGTACCAGCAAATTCGACGACAAGACCGAGGATGTTGCTGGGCACCGGCGTGAGATCGCCGCTCAGAGCCTGCACATCACCTTGTAGCAGGGCTTTCTCCCGCCTCTGCAAGCGTGTCCAGGCAACGGGATCGGGCCCAGTGTTGTGCGTTTTCTGGAATTGCTGATACCAGGTGCTCACCGCTAACTCACTGTCCTGGGCCGATGCCCCCAAAGAAAGCTGCCCTTCTTTTTGCAGCCAGGTTGTTACCTGCTGGGCAGGGGGCACACGCAAATAGCGCCGTACCTTGTCCGTCTTCTCGCCCGGCCCCTGTGCCTGGATGGTGCCCAAAGGGAGCGTGAGCACGAGCACGCAAACCAGACATAGCAACACCCCTAACCGCTTAAGGATACGGTTGGTTGGCGAAGGGTGGTTGGAGATGGGGAGGGGATGGGGACGGAACTGTAACATATTCGACCTCAGCAATAAATAGAGCGGATTCCCAAAGTATTCCTAAAAATTAGACGCAGGAGGAGGGGAGAAGGGTACGGCAGGAAGTACTCAGTGAAAAAGAGGCCGGACCCAAAGGGCCCGACCTCTCGTAGGCAAGGGGAGAGGCGACATTGGGCAATGTCGTCTCGGGTGGAAGAATTATTGGCCGAAACCGCGCTCGGGGATGTAGGTTACCTGCAACGACACGGGAGTGGCATTCCAAGTTTCCAGGCTGTCGAAGATGACACGGCCGGCAGGTCCGCTGGCACTGATGGCCAGGTAGCCCATGTCACCCATAGCCTGTGCGCCGACGGCATCCCAGGCAAGGACATTGTTGGCTACATCAAAGCTAACCATACCCGGGGTCTCGGGAACAGCTACAGCCGCACTGGGATTGAAGGTAGTGGGTGCTGTGGCGTAGGTGACTGTGGCCGGATCAAAGGCTTCGGAATTGAGAACGGTGAGGGACTTGCCGAATTGACCAGACTGGCCGGTTACGTTCGCCATGAGTTCGGCTGCGGTGACATTGGCGCCCACAGGCAAGGCACTACGATCGAATTCCAGAAGGACGTTATCGAGGCCGGTGGTGCGGGCAATGAGGGCGGCAAAGCTATTGTTGTTGGTGGCAACGTCGCCGCCATTGACCCAAGTATCGGCTGTGAGAGGCAGTTCAACCGTGATCGGATCGGGTTCGACGGCAGTCACAGTGATCGGTACTTCGACCAGACCCGGCGCAGCAGCGGGGCCAAGGAGGACACTACCGTAGAGGACATCGCCATTATTCATAGCACGCTCGATACGAACGCCAAAGGTGATGTCTTCGCCGGGGCCGAAGGGGCCTTGGGGCAGGTCGACCACTTGCACATCGTAGCCTTGAATGGCGTTGATCTGCAAATCAAAGGTAGTGGTACCGGCAGGTACCTTCCAACCGTGCACGGCAATCGTCCAATCACCATCAACGGGGAATTTGATGAAAACGTGCTCGTCAGCGGTGGGGGTCGTCGAAGCCCCAACCAGATTGCCACTGGGATCGTAGACAAAGAGGTCGAGATCGGTGCCACCCTGTCCGGCTACCTGTACGTCCAATGAAGCAGCGTGGTCGATGGTGATGGTTCGGGTGTAGCTGGCAGTAGAAGGATCGTTGGGATCGTCCTGGTTCACAACCTGATCGGTGTAGAGTTCGGGCAAGCCCAGACCAAAACCTTCAGCGACGAGATCGTCCAAAGCAAGGGAGGAAGACACCGTAATTTCGGCGTAGACACTGTTGCTGGGAGCATCCAAGTCGAGGGCAGAGGGAGCAATGTTTAATGTGCCCACTTGACCCCTGAAAGCCTCATCGGTGTATTCGCCGCCATAGAGGACGTTGTGGAGAGCAATGACGTGGAGACCCTGTGTGGCAGGAACGGCCACGATTTCACGAGGACCACCGGTGCTGGTGTTACGTATCCAGCGACCGTTATTGATGTAGGTGTTGGCACTGCTACCTGGTAGGGTGGTGAGGGTGTAGGGACCGAAGTAATCGCCTTCGAAATTGCGACTGTCTGGATCGGTAAAGTCATCCGGGACAGGGCCCATGACCAAGGTATCGATATCGCTCATGGGGCTTTCCCAGCGATTGTCGACCAAAAGCATGGAACCATCGGGTAAGTCTTCGTTGATGTCGGTGTAGAAGAAGCGCCAATCTCCCGACTCGGCCCGCCACGTCCAGTCGAAGTAACCGAACATTCGGCTATTGTCGTAGGGTGTGTCGGCAGGGCGTCCACCACCAAAGCGGAAGTTGGCACTGGTGGCGGCGACATTAGCAACCACAGGAATCACATCCTGCATGCTGCCATCGGCGGCATCGGCGAGGATGAAGGCTTCGTAGAGGCCGACAGGAGCATCTTCAGGAACAGCCATGGTAGCAACAAAGGTGGCGCTGTCACCAGCAGGTACGGTGACCGACATGGGCTCGGTGCTCAGCCAATCGAAGGGAGCATGGCCGTAGAAGGTGACCGTGAATTTCATATTGGTGACAGGGATGTCTTCGCTGCGGACACGATGGCGGATACCAATGAAGATACCGTCATGCATCTGTTCCAGGGGTTCTTTCACGCGCAGTTGGAAGGAATCACCACCGGGGCGGTTGTAACCAAAGCGGACATATTCGCCATCCTGGATTTCATCGCCGTTGACAATACCATCGCCATTCAGGTCTTGCCACAACATACCGTCACCGTTGATATCGGTCCAGTTCTGTACTTGCAGATACCAGCGAGAATCGACGCTGTAATCGCCATTGGCGTCGAGTTGATCGAAGGGATAGGCCATCTTCACTTCCATCAAGGCCGTTCCTTCTGGGATCAAATCGGTAACGTCGAAGAGGTAATCCGGTTTGGGGAATTGCCCTTCTTCGAGCGATTGGTCTTGGGTAGTGAAGGGGAAGCTGTATTCCGCGATTTTAACGAGATGGTCAGAGCTGAGATTGACCTCGGCATCTGTGGCAGCGGGATTGTAGATGGTGAAGGTCTTGGTGACGACATCGCCGGCGTGCACGATGTTGGCAAAACCAGGATACTCGACACCGCGATAGTTCCCGGCAGTCCAGTTATCGGGCATGGTGAAGAAACCACCATCCCCGCCAGCGATGGAAGCAGACGTGCCACCATTGATGGAACCAGCGCCCTGAGTAAAGCCATCGTAGTTCTGATTGTCGGCGCCGGCCATGAGAATGGCGCGTACCACGTCCCAGGTAGGCCAGGTGCCGTTAGCCTGCTTATAGGCATCGTAAATGAGAGAGGCAAGGCCCACTGCGACTGGAGCTGAGCGGCTGGTGCCACCCCAGAGATCCCAGGCTACCCAACCATCGCCTACCATGTTAAGAGGCAGATCACCGGTTCCCCAGGAGCCGTTGGCTGTGACGTGCACACCATTGACGCCGCGCGCGCCAGGGCCGCGGTTGGAGAAGGGAGCAACGTCGCCCCAGTTGATTTGGTCGGTGCTGATCAGAGTTTCGAAAACACCGCCGGTATCATACTGCGTGGAAGCACCCACAGAGATAGAAGCGGGTGGATTGGGCGGAGAAATCGTACCGTAGCCAGGACCACCATTACCGGTGGAGTGTACAGAAGTCAGGGTCGGGTTCAGATGGCGAATGATGGCATCGAGGTTGCGGGAATCAAAGTCCCAACCATCGTTATCTGTGCCAGGGAAGCCCCAACTGTTGTTGATGAGCTGGATATCATCGCTTGTGCCGGGTACACCATCGTAGCCGAGGGCGGCGAAGAGGTGACCATCTTCGATATAGGGAGAGAGATAAAAGTTACCATTAACGGTAAGTTTGGTGTCGCGACCTGCAGCAGGCACCAATCCTGTGAAGGGTGTACCATCCCCAGGGGGTTTGATAGCAGGAGCGCCGCCATCGATGACACCTTGGCTGGCAATAGCCGAAGCCACCATTTGCCCATGATCACCGCCGCCATCGGTGAAGTCCTGCACGACAAAGGCGACAAGATCACCGTTGCCGGGCGGTGGGGCGAGATTGGGCCCCCACAACCAGTCGGAAGCAGGAATGGGGTTGACACCATCGGCAATGAAGTAAACCAAGCCACCGGAGAGATCGGCATAGCCGTCGCTGCCGGGGGCATCTGCGGCCGAATCCCAGTAATCGAGGTAGGAGATGGGGCTGTCTTTGGTGACGGGTTTGTCGTTGGTGAAGTCGAAGTCACCATTGATATCGACATAGACGGTGTCATAAACACCGGCCTCGTTTTCGTCGACTACAAGGATGGCTACACGTTCCTCGCCCTCGGCTTGACCGTCCCAATCGCCATTGATGGCATCGGCCAGCGCCTTGTCAGGATGCGAACCGATGTGGTAATCGCCGCTGACACTGGTGGCAGGTAGGGTGTAGGTGTGCGCTTCCGTGGCACCCAAGGGGGCATACACGCAGGGATCGTTACAGACGGTGCTGGTATCAGCATAATCGGTGTAGCCGGCTGCAACAAAGCTGGTACCAAAGTAATTATCGAAGACATACCCGTAAAGTGAATAGTCATCGAACATTTCTGGCCAGCCGTAGTAGGGCGAATCAGGGTCTTCGATCACAGCCCATTTGCCCATGAGGTCGGGATGAGCGAAGTCGACACTGGAGTCGTTGACCATGGCTTTTACGCCTTGACCGGTGTAGCCCAGGTCCCAGGCGCCTTCCGCATTATGGCCGGGTCCAATATCCCACCAGCCGGTGACACCAGCCGCACGTAAAGCCTCTTGCCGTGCTTGCAGAGCTGCTTTGCTCAGGCCTGGTTCATCATCGAGAGGCCGGGGCAGTTCTGCTGTATTTTCGAAGGGTTTGACTGCAGCCACATCGGGCAATGAGGCGATTTTCAGAATGTTGCCAGCTTTGACAACGCCGGTCACAGCCTGATGGCCGAGAGGATCGATAAAGGGTCGGGTAAGGGTCCAGACCATGTACCGACTGATATCCGTTCCGGCATTGACATAGACAAGAATCTGTAGTTCGTCGCTAGCAGCCATGGCGCTGAGGGCGCCATTCTGCAGCCCGAGTTGAGCACGCAGTTTGGGATGAATTTTAGCCACAGCACCATCGACCGAAGTCCGCACACCAGGATCTGGGGCGCTTGGTGAAGCGGCCGTGCTGGCAGTGGGGATCAGCGCCAACATAAGCACGATCGCCAATGCCAAAAATACACCTTTTGAGAATAGGGTGGTTCGTTTCATTACTGAATACTCCTCGTTGAGTGAAGAATGAAAAGACTATCCAGCGATAGGAAAAAAGGGGTACGGAGAATTGAACAAAGTTACTCTCCTGACATGCTGAATAGCAAGGGAAACAAAATAGCAATTCACTAAGTATTCTTTCTCTAGGCGCCTCCTTTCACTATTATTGATGTTATTCACTTCACACCAGTCATTTTTAAGCAAAGATTTTTTAATCAATTCGGCTGACTGGGCTTGGTAACAGGATTTGACGATTCAACGCGGTCTACCTTCACTGAGCAGGCGGCCACAAATCGGACAAAAGACGAGATCATCACCATGAAGTTGCTGGCGAATCGCCGTAGGTAAAGTGGCACCACAACCACTGCAACTATTTCCGTGGAGGGCCACGACGGCCAAACCCTGCTTACTCTTCCGCAAACTCTCATATTGCTTCAAAGTAGGGGCAGGAATGTGTTTGCTTACCTGGGCGCGTTTGGCTTTTAGTTTACGAGCATCTGCGATGAGCTTCTCTTTTTCTGCCATGAGCTCTGCTTCTTGCTGGGCCCACGATGCTTGCATCTGGCTCAGCGCGTTCCCCGCCTTATCTAAATCAGCTTCTGCCTGTTCTAGCTCGATAATCGCTTCTAATACAGCTTCTTCCAGGGTCTCTAAATAACGTTTGAGTGATTCTACATTTTTCTGTAAGGCCACCTGTTCGCGCGGGTCCTTGATTCTTCCACCATAAAGCTTCTGTTCTTGCGCCTTGATATGCCGGTTTTGATCAGCAACTGCGATTTCACGAACTTGACGCTCCTTGCGCCAATAAGCTACCTGTTCTTCTGCTTTTTGTTTGACATTTTGGGCCTGTACAAGTTCAGCAGGTATTTTCAGAGCAGCTTGAATCTCCGCGTAGCGCTTCCGGTGTCCATCAAGTTTGGTATCGATGCTTTGCAGGGCGGCTAAAAGTTCGATGAGTCGCATGAGGCTCCTTATGCTATAGTTCCCGAACATGAACTGCCAGTGAAATGCAAAAGCATTATAGCATATCTCCGAATATCGTAAAATTTGCGCTTGAAGTATGTTATGTTTCCAAACCCGGAGTCCAGTGCCTTCATGGGCAAAACAGTTCCCCCCTACCAGCACAGGGGCCTGGGGAATGAGGAAACATGAGCAGACCTGAGCGAGGGGGTGAGCCATTCCATTTGCTCACCCCTTCTGCAAGACCGCTCCTTTGATTTGAGACTCCTGCTAAATGTGCCAAGAATAGCAAAAAGGCTATTCCTCGCGAGAGCGACGCCAACTGGTGATGCGTCGCGCTAGGACTTCACTCCAGGCACTACCTTCTTCGGCGACGAGGCTACCTTCCACCTTGCGGCTGAAGCGTAGGAAGCGAGAACGTACTCTCGCCAGGCCATACGTGGCAGAGCGCTGCCCGGCGCGCCAGCGAGGAATCTCACGTTCTTGGGGTACAGCCCATTTGATGACTGTTGCTGCCCACGTGAGCCCCGCCCCAAAACCGACCATCACGATGTTGTCATTGATTTTGATGCGATTTTCTTCCAGCGCATCGTACAAAGCAATGGGGATCGAGGCTGTTGAGGTATTGCCGTAGTGTTGTAGATTGACGAATACCTTGTCTTCGGGCAATTTGAGCTGACGCATGGATGATTGGATGATTCGCAGATTGGCTTGATGGGGAATGACCAGATCAATATCCTCGACGGCAAGATTCGCCTTCGCCAACGCTTCGCGCGAGGCATCGGCCATGACACGAGTGGCAAAGCGGAACACGGCCCGGCCATCCATCTTGATAAAGTGCTGCCCTGCGGCCACCGTTTCCAGGGTAGCAGGTTGCTTGCTGCCGCCGGCAGGGAGGGTGAGCAGGTCTGCACCCGAGCCATCACTGCCTAGCACGGAAGAAAGCACGCCGCCGGGCACCGAGCTTGCCTGTAACAGCACGGCACCGGCGCCATCACCAAAGAGCACACAGGTGTTTCGATCGGACCAGTCGGTAATGCGAGAAAGGGTTTCGGCTCCAATCACCAGAATATTGTCAGCCTGGCCGGTAATAATCATACTGTGTGCCAGACTCAAGCCGTAGACAAAACCCGAACAAGCCGCACTGAGATCGAAAGCACCGGCGCGGGTGGCGCCGATGGCATCTTGAATGATTGAGGCGGTGGAAGGAAAGATATGTTCGGGTGAAGACGTGGCGCAGATGATGAGATCGACCTTGGCTGCGGGCAGATCCGCCACCTGCAGGGCCTCACGGGCAGCCCGAGCCCCCAGGGTTGCCGTGGTTTCGGAAGGATCAACGGCGATATGGCGTTGCTCGATACCTGTACGGCTGCGAATCCACTCATCACTGGTATCGACAATCTGTGCCAGATCCTGATTGGTGATTACCCTTTCCGGCATGGCTTTGCCCCAACCGGTGATGTGCGCGTAGCGCTGCAGGGGATGATACTTTCCATTATTACCGGTCATGATTCATAACCTCCAAAAATCAGGGTGCTGTTGTGTCCTCCAAAACCAAAGGAATTGGTGGCAACATAGCGCAGAACTTGCGAACGAGCTTGATTGGGCACGTAATCTAAATCACAGAGAGGATCGGGTGTTTGGTAGTTGATGGTGGGGGGGATAACACTGTCGCGAATAGCGAGGAGACAGAAAATCGATTCCAGGGCCCCTGCCGCACCTAAAAGATGTCCGGTCACCGATTTAGTGGAACTGATGGGAAGGTCATAGGCATGAGAACCAAAAACCTTTTTAATGGCGAGCGTCTCGCTGATGTCATTGAGCTGTGTGCTGGTACCATGGGCATTGATGTAATCGATGTCGCTCGGTTTCAGTCCTGCTTTGTGCAGGGCCCCATGCAAAGCTTCGATGGCACCCAAGCCCTCAGGATGGGGAGCTGTGAGATGGTGGGCATCGGCCGTGGCGCTATAGCCCAAAATTTCACCATAGATGTGAGCGCCACGGGCCTGGGCATGCTCCAAGCGCTCCAACACCAGCATGGCCGCGCCCTCAGCCATGACAAAACCATCACGATCAGCGTCGAAGGGACGTGAAGCCTGATTAGGCGCTTCATTGCGGGCAGACATCGCCCTGGCACGCTCGAAGGCAGCCATGGTGAAGGGATGAAGGCTGAGCTCGACCCCACCTGCCAGCATAACGTCGGCATCGCCGCGAATGATCGCTTCATAGCCCTCACCCACCCCATAATTGCCCGAAGCACAGGCTCCGACCACCCCCAAATTGACCCCGCGCCAGCCATATTGGATGGCAATCTGTCCGGGCGCCGTATCGATGAGCATGGCAGGCACAGCAAAGGGATTGATGCGCCGTGGTCCTTGGGCGAGAAGGACGTCATAATGATCGAGTAAGGCACGAATGCCACCGATCGCCGAACCGACGATGACACCGGCACGACGGGGATCGACTGCATCCTCTCCTAAGCCGGCATCCTTGACCGCCTGATCGGCCACGGCGACAGCATAACCAATGTAATCGCCCAGTCGTTTGTAGATACGTCTATCGATATGTTCTTCTAAATTGTAGTCCTGAATTTGAGCTGCAAATTGAGTTCGTAAACCGCTCACATCAAAGCGTGTGATGGGTGTGACATTTGGGCGACCAGCAACGACATTTGCCCAAATTGTTTCAATATCATGTCCAACAGAAGTGATGGCGCCAACACCTGTGACGACAACACGGGGATGCTTCATACAAATAACCTCGAAACAAAGAACAGCACGCGGCCATACGACCTGCGTGATGTCGCAGATTAAGATTCTATTATTGTAACACCGATCAACTGGGATCGATGCGCAGGTTGGCAAGAGTGAAGTGGACTATTTGGGCAATCACCGTTAAGATCGGGGCATGAGTTTTGCCGCCTGGTGGACTGCCCTCGTTTTGATTGTTGGCATCTTCTTCTTTGCCAGAGGCCAAGCGCGTTTGGATGTGGTAGCCATGGCGATGCTCTTGGCCCTGTATTTGGGAGGTGTCCTGAATGGTGAGCAGGCATTGTCAGGCTTTTCAGCCTCGGCTACGATCACCCTTGCCGGAATTTACGTTGTTTCGGGGGGAATGCGGCGTACCGGCGCCACTGCCCTTTTGGGAACATGGTTGCTACGTGTGGGCCGTCGCTCGACCCGGCGCCTGACCGCAGTGCTTCTTTTGGCCACGAGCTCGCTCTCCGCTTTCATGGCGAACCTGGCGGCACTGGTGATTATGTTGCCTGTGGGCCTGCGTGTTAGCCGTGCTAGTCGTATCTCCTCCAGCAAAACCCTGCTGCCGTTGGGTCTGTTTACAACCCTGGGAGGTTATCTCACCCTCTTGGGTACTCCTCCCAACCTTATTATTTCCGATCTACTGGCCCAGCGCACAGGCCAACCCTTTGCCATGTTCGAGCCCGCAATTCTGGGCCTGCCCATCCTCCTCATCAGCCTGATTTGGGTGCTCTGGTTCGGGCAGAGGCTCCTGCCTGACATCGCGGAACAACCCAGACGCATCGGCCCCAATGCGCAAGAATTGGAACAGACTTACCACCTGGAAGAATCGTTCTATCGCCTGCGGGTACGCACCGGTTCCGATCTTGTCGGCAGACGTTTGCAGGAACTACGCCTACGGGAACGCTGGGGCGTGAATGTGGTGGGGGTAGCGCCCCTCGACGGCCACCCTTATCGCCCCTGGCCCGAGCTCATGCTTGACGTCAATGATGAAATCATCGTGCAGGGTAAACGGGCCGATATTTTACAGATGGCCAATATGCACCAACTCGAGCCCAAAGGTTCGGTCAGCTTCGTAGAACTGGTGCGGCTGGCGCCCACGGAAATGGAATTAGCAGAAGTGCTGGTACCACCCTATTCACCACTGGTAGGCAAAACCCTCTCTGCCCTCGAGTTCGAAGAAACGTATGGCCTGAATGTGTTGGCGATCATGCGGGGGGAAGAAGTGTCGGCGCAGCGTCTGCGGGGAACGCCTTTGCAAGCAGGCGATCGTTTATTGGTGCACGGCAATCCCGCCAGATTGGCAGCCCTGCGGCATGGCCATGAGCTGGTCGTTCTCTCCGGGTTAGGTCTTCCCTCTGATGAAATTATCACCAGCCGCGCCCCTACGATGCTGGCCATCCTTGGCAGTGTGATTCTTCTCAGTGTCAGCGGCCTCGTGACATTGCCCATCGCAGCGCTCATGGGCGCTTTTGCCACAATCCTTACCAACTGCACCACACCCGATCAGGCCTACAAGGATATCGACTGGCTGGTGGTCGTCTTGATTGCGGCGTTGTTGCCCTTGGGTATGGCCCTCCAGGTATCGGGATTATCGGCTCTGATTGGCGCCTGGTTTGCCGCGTATCTGGGTGGGCTCGGCCCTGAAGCCCTCACAGCCATTCTCTTTGTGATCGCCGTCATCCTCACCCAAATCCTATCGAATTCCGTGCTAGCCCTGATTCTTACCCCCATCACTCTTGATATTGCTTTCTCCCTGGGAGTCAATCCCCAACCCTTTGCCATGGCCATACTCATGGGTGTAAGCACTTCATTCCTCACCCCCCTCACCGATATCGTCAATCTGCTCATTCGTAAACCCGGCGGTTATCGTTTTCGTGATTACCTCATGCTCAATGGCCCCATTGTTCTGGTGATCGCCCTCTTGGTTATCGGCCTTGTCCCGCGTCTGTGGCCCTTCTGACACATTCGAACAGGTGGGGCAGAGGTGCAAAGATGCTAAGAGCTTTTATCCTCTTTGCCTTAAAGTCTTCTTGGTTCCGGCTTGTCCGGGTTAGGGCAAAAAGGCAGGGATGACCCCAGACGAAAAAGAGCATTCGTTCCCGTCTGCAGCCATCCCTGTTTTGTGTTTGTCTCTCTGAAAAAATGCCGTTAGCTATTTTGTTGGGCTTCGACCACAGCCAATGCTACGGCATTGACGATATCACGAACTTCGGAGCCAGTGGGGATGATGTGGACGGACTTGGCCATACCTTTGAGGATGGGACCAATGGCCTGAGCGCCACCAAGGCGAGCTACAAGCTTGTAAGCAGCATTGGCCGCGTCGAGATTGGGGAAAATCAGGACATTGGCGTCCTTGACGCGGCTAAAGGGGAAGTGTTCTTCCATCAACTCGGGGGAGACGGCGGTATCGGCTTGCATCTCACCATCGACCTCGAGGTCTGGGCGGAGTTGTTGTACCAACTCGGTGGCCTGACGCACCTTTTCGCTCTGGGGGAAGCGGGTACCGCCAAAGTTGGAGAAGGAAATCATGGCTACGCGTGGCTCGACACCAAAGGTCTCGGCCACTTCGGCGGCCTCGATGGCAATGTCGGCCAGTTGCTCAGCGGTGGGATCGGGATTGACCGTGGCATCGGCAAAGAAGTAGAGCCGATCCCGCACAATCATGAGATAAACGCCGCTAATAATGCTTACATCATCACGCGTTCCCACCACTTGCAAAGCCGGTCGCAGAACGTCAGGGTAGTTGTAAGTCAGGCCGGAAACGAAGGCGTCGGCATCGCCCACATGTACCATGATAGAGCCAAGATAATTCGGTTGGCGTACCAATTGCCGCGCCGAGCCCATGGTGACACCCTTGCGTTGCCGAAGTTGGTGTAGGGTCTTGGCGTACTCTTCCCCTTTCTTACAGGCGAGAGGGTTGACAACAGTTGGTTTGTAATCGAAATGAAGCTTCTTGAGAGTCTTGGCGACTTCATCAGGATCGGCTAACAAAAGCGGTGTGGCGATACCATCCTGCTCGATGATGTAAGCTGCTCGAAGGATGCGGGGATGGGCACCATCAGCCATCACGACCCGCTTGGGGTCGGCCTTGGCTTGACGGATAATCCGTCCCATGACGGCCATACCCATACCTTGGCGTGCCCGTAACTGATCGGGATAAGCATCCAGGTCGATTTGTGTCCTCGCTACGCCCGTTTCCATGGCTGCGCGGGCAACAGCCGGAGCCACCCGTGTCAGCACGCGGGGGTCCAGGGGTTTGGGAATGATGTATTCAGGGCCGAAGTGCAGACTGTCCAAACCGTAGGCTTTGAGAACACTGTCTGGTACATCCTCATGGGCCAATTGTGCCAGGGCTTTGGCCGCGGCCACTTTCATCTCCATGTTCACATTGGTGGCGTGAACGTCGAGGGCGCCGCGGAAGATAAAGGGAAAGCCCAACACATTGTTAACCTGGTTGGGATAATCACTACGGCCGGTCGCCATGATCACATCCGGGCGAGCCTCTTTGGCATCCTCGTAAGTGATTTCAGGATCGGGGTTGGCCATAGCAAAGATGATGGGATTATCGGCCATGCTGCGTACCATGTCTTGCGTAACCACATTGGCAACGGAAACACCCATAAAAGCATCGGCACCAACCATCGCTTCTTCCAGCATCCGTAATTCTGTATCGCGGGCAAAGCGCTCTTTGTACGGATTCATACCTGCCTTACGCCCTTTGTAGATGACGCCGCGACTGTCACACATGATGATGTTTTCGCGCCGGGCCCCCAAGCCGATATAGAATTCGCCACAGGCAATGCCCGCAGCACCAGCGCCGTTGATCACAATCTTGATTTCGTCGATCTTTTTTCCGGTCAACTCTAGGGCATTGAGCAATGCAGCTCCTGAAATGATGGCCGTGCCATGCTGGTCATCATGAAAGATGGGAATATCCGTCGTTTTCTCCAGCTCTTCTTCGATGTAAAAACACTCGGGTGCCTTGATGTCTTCGAGATTGATGCCGCCGAATGTTGGCGCCAACAATTGTCCCACCCGGATAATCTCATCGGGATCCATAGTATCGACTTCAATGTCAAACACATCGACATCTGCGAAGCGTTTGAACAACACGCCTTTCCCTTCCATCACCGGTTTCGATGCCAATGCACCACGGTTGCCAAGACCGAGAATAGCGCTGCCATTCGTTAAGACAGCCACGAGGTTACCTTTGGCCGTATATTCAAAGGCTTTGTTCGGGTCTTCGGCAATCTCCAACACAGGAATCGCTACGCCTGGCGTATAGGCTAGGGAAAGATCCTGTTGCGTAAGAAGGGGTTTGGTTGGCGTGACCTCGATTTTTCCAGGACGGCCCTGAGTATGATACCTCAGGGCTTCTTCTCTAAGTGACATAATAGACTCCTTGAAGTAGCTCTCAATCAAAAAATTATGGGAGAGAGACAGAACTCAATCTTAATTGTACCGGAAGCGAAGGAGTCTTCACCATGATATAAATCAGTTTAGCTCTTATTTTAATCATTTAACCCCTGGTTTCGTGCTAATGCCGGCCATTGTAGCCGGGCAAAGACATGATAGAGCCGTTGGCGGATGTCGTCCCGCAGGCGCGCCCGATACTTTCCCAGCAGGGGTGCCCATTGACATAGCCAACGCCAGATGAATGCTGCATCCAACTGACGGGCAAAAAGGGCCTTGTTTAGACAGACACCCTCTCTTTGCAGCTTGACCAGATACAACTCCACCATCTCCGGCAGAGAGAGGGGTGGCTGGGCCAGGGGATAAGCCCAGGGGTGAAGATAGGTGACCAGGTCGAGGGCTGCTGGCCCCACCCCGCTCAGTTGCCAGTCATACCAAACCCGAACGCCCCCATCACCACGAATGGCAATATTCTGAAATCCAGCATCGCCGTGCAGCAAGGTAGAGGGCGTCGCCTCTAGGAATTCGAGCAGACCCTGATAATGCTGCGCCAAGGCGAGTAGCTGGTGGACGCGTGCAGAAGTGAGCGATCGATCATAGGCAGCATCAGCGATAATCTGTTCTAACCCCTCTTGGGCATCACGTAGCAGTGCCTCTGCATCCCGCCCGATAGGCTGCGCCAGCCAAGGTTGTCTTGCCAGTTGATCTGTTTTCCCCCAGAATCGAGCATGGAGTCTTGCCAGATCGGTCAGAGTTTGCTCGACATCGCTCTGATCCCAGCTGGCGGACCAATGATTGCTGGGCTTCGAGGGAGCAAATGGCTGCATCCAAATGTCCCCTCGTGCCGGCACCACAGCGATGACAGAGGGCATCGTCAGGGGGATGTTAGGGCTCAGTTGTTGGTAGA
>JAADFV010000313.1 GCA_013152695.1 Chloroflexota bacterium
TGTTTAGTCGGTGGTGCATGAAGATTTCACTGATTGAAGTGCGACGCACTTTGTCCGCGCCGACTAAATTGAGATAGTGTCTTTCGCAAGTCAGATAATTATGTTGACTGACCACCAGAGGAGCAGAACTTCTCAGAAATAACTTGGATCGCGAAAAATGGAGGTAGTTCTTTGCCAGGATCCAACCGCACCTTAGGTCTCAGGCGAAAGAAGCCATGAGTGCTTGTAAATGGTCTCGGAGGGCAGAAAGGGAGAAGTATCGTTTTCCCACCTGGAAGTTATGTTCCACTGTCATCTGCCGCTGCCCGGCATCGGTGAGGAGGGTCACTGTTTGTTCGGCAGCCGCGGCGATCACCTGGGCCGGAACCTTTACCAGACCCCGTGCATCCCGCCCAGAAATCTTGTCCCCGAAGGAGACCACGCGCAAGCCCTTGCTCTTGATGTCGGCCCGATACACCGGATACTCGAACAAAGCGATCGGTAATCTGGCCCGCATAGCTTCCAGTAGCTGGTTCCCCCAGCCCTCCCACAAACTGGGATAGGTGACAAAATCGGCGAAAACGTAGGCGTCCCAGAGAGAGTAGCCCTTCTGCCCGGAATCAGAATGACGTTCGTGATCAATCATATCGCCGATGAAGATGGCGTCGATGCCTGACTCCTCGATCTTCTCTTTGAGCAAGCGCACATAATCGCCACTGACATCATCTCGCACATAGCCCGCCAGCACCAGTACGATACGACTGTCCTTGTCAAAAGCACGGCCATCATACAAACCCAAACGCATAAGCTGCGCCCGAAAATGAGGTGAATCCAGCTCCCGCACCAAATCTACGGCCAGTTCGATACCTTTGCGCGCCACGACGCGCGTCGCTTGCAAAATGAGCACATCTTTGTCCCGCAGACCGATGCGTTCGCGGAAATCAGCATTGTACTCGTCTTGCCGCCAATCCGGCCCCTCAAAATCAAAGACATTGGGCACGACGCGAGCAGCAATACCTTTGCGCTCGGCCAGTTCCTCCTGTGCCAGGCTATTGATGACGGCATGGCGGATAGAGGCATCGTGGGGCGGAAGAAATTTGTCGGCAAGCTCCACGGCTGTGCTGCACGTCAGTTTTACGCCTTCGATGCGTTCCCAGTAAAAATCATGGTGGTGGGCCAGGGCGGGCAGTTGCAGATCTTTCATGATCCGTCTTGCGGCAATGGCAACGGCCGGATTTACGGCGACCGACCAGACATTTTCAGGGAGAAGGAAATCGATACCTTTTTCCTGGATCCAGTCCCGCATCTGCGCTTCAATCACGTCAGCGAGGTGGTAGAGGGCCTGGCGATAGGCAGTGTCATCCGGATAATCTTTTAGATCGACAAAGGTGTTGGCGTAGAGTCGCTCTGCCTCGGGCGTATGATGATACATTTCCGGGATCAATGTTCCCTGGGAAGAGCCCAATTCGCCGGCGAGGTAATGAACGGTGTGGCCCATGCTCTCCAGCACGCGCCGCCATTTATCCATCTCCAAGGAAACACCGTCGGTGCGCCCCGTTTGAAAGTGAAACATGCCAATGGTATGAGATTTCATGATTGAAGTTGGGGAGTGGGGGGTTAGGGGTTCAGCTGCCAGGATTTGAGCAGTCGCCATTGCAGATCTTCCCACCAGGGACCATGCCACTGCTCACTAAAAAACTCGAGGAAATGGAAGGTCGTGGCGGGGAAGGAGCCCGTTGGTAGGGGAGCATCAGCCAGCCAGGCAAAAACATGATCGTACAGCTCGGGGGGAATGTCGCGAAAGGCGAGGGTAATGTGTGCGTGATAAGGGGGGCCTAGATCAGCAGCTGCGAAGTCGCAGTCGGGAGCAATAAAAGGCAGCACTGCTTTCACGACCTGCTCACGAAAGGCCTGTAGTTCGAGGTTGGGCTTGCCGTCCCGCAACCTCAAACTCAAACCAATGCCGATCTCGTCATATCGGTAGCCACTGAATTGTACCGTAAAAGGTTTTTGTGTGGCGAAAACTGTATCTAGCCGCTGAATGAGAGGAGCCAATGGACCAGGCGTCTTTTTGAAGAAGCCCTTGATAGTGGCGTGCACCTGAAATCTATTGGCGGCCTTGAGCCCAAACTGCTTTGCCAGCAATGCCTGGATTTCGGCGATGTCTCGGGAGATAGGATAGGGCGGAATGAGATAAACTGCGTAACGTGAAGATGTCATGGAAGTTCGAGATAGAGGGTCAGAATTTGGAAAGGTCTCAGGTAATATTGTAGTTTTCGATCTGCCACAGTGATGCTTTCCCCCTGTTCCTCTAACAGATTCGTACGCCAGGCGGCAGAAGGGGAAAAGGAGGTAGCAAGAGTGAAGGATCGCCGCTGATGCTGGCTTTCGAACAAGCGTAAAATGATACCCCGGCCATCTTCAGCCTGCTTGATGGTCTCGATGACCACATTGGCTGCATCGACGGCCACAAACGACTGTGGCTCGGCGATGAGAGCAGGGCTTCCATTGCCGGGGGCAACGATGAGGGGATCGTTAAGAGCATAGGCCGCAGCCAGAGTGGCTTCACCTACAGGGCCTGCGTGGGGTAACAGACTGTAGGTGAAGTGATGCTCCCCACGGTCAGCCTGGGGATCTGGATCGCTAGGGGCACGCAGGAGCGTCAACCGCATCACATTGTCATGAATATCGTAGCCGTATTTGCAGTCATTAAGCAAACTGACGCCGTAGTCCCCCTCACTGAGATCGGCCCATTTTTGCGCCGGAACCTCGAAACGCGCCCAATCCCAGGTGGTGTTACGATGCGTCGGACGTTGGATTCTGCCCCAGGGAATCTCGTAAGTGGCATGAGGGGCGAGGATGTCGAGGGGGAAGGCTGCCTTGAGCAAGGTATTGCGCTCATTCCAAAGCACTTGCGTATCGAAATCAAGGCGAGCGCTGTTATGGCTGAGAGAGATACGTTGCATGATGACGCTATCCCCAAGCCGACGTTTCATTTCCAAAGTCGCGCGCAGGGGGCCAGTTTCTACCACTCGGATGCTCTCAGCAGGTCCGGCCAGCCACATCTTGTCATCGTAATAGATGTCGATGTCCCAGGCATCAGGCGTTCGCGGACGATCGTCGAAGGCCTGAATTTGATTGGCAATAGCCCCTTCAGGAAGGATATCTCTTTGTCGGACCTTGTCGAAAATGCGAACGATATCGCCAGCTTCATCAAATTTGACCAGGAGATAATCATTTTCCAGACGATCCACCTTAGCAATACAGGTCGATCGCAAATCAGGTTGTTGATGAGGCTCGATACTGATGGGGGTAAGGCTGTAAGGGGGCAGGGGCCCTACGTCGACAAGTGTCCCCCCTGCCACCGGCTGGACGGCGAGTGGCTGACCAGCAAGGGTTGGGCAGTTGCCTTTGCTCAGGGAGTGGGGCAGAAACACGGGGTCGGAACGAGAAAAGCTGGTGGGGTTGACCACAAGCCAATCTCCACCGCACCACTCTGCCAAGACTGCCAACGACTCTTCGACCATCGTCGTGGCAAGGACAGCAATATGATGGTGGTGCTGCAGGGCATGTTCGTAAACCGCAGCAATACTGGTTCCGGGTAGGATAT
>JAADFV010000314.1 GCA_013152695.1 Chloroflexota bacterium
CGAGGAGCGTATCGGCGGCCAAAGTCTGGCTGTTAATCCGACGACTCAGGTGTTGTGGGGCGCCAGCCGGGATTATTACTGGGAGGATGCCCTCAATGGGACGATCATCAAGCATAGCTATCCATTTACCCAGGCCCATAACAGCCCCAAAATTACTTTTACTCCTGACGGCAATTTATACTTCTTTGGCTGCGAAGATAAGTCTCCAGGGGAGCCAGACCCGGGCATTTATCATGTCGATCCAGAGACCAACACCTTTACAGAAATTCTGGATTTAGCCGGCACACCTTATGCATGCGGTGTTGGCTCATTTACGGGAGCCGCAGATGGTAATATCTACTGGCTGCTTTCCGACCTCCTTCGTATCTCTCCCTCTGGTGTTTCTCAGGTCTGGGCCGTGATACCTGGGGGGGATCCGCTTGGTATTACCCATGATCCTGTGACCAATGATATTTACTTTGGTAACGGCGCCGGTGTTTTCAGGATATTTGAAGCCGAAAATATCTACCTGCCATTGGTGGCTCAGTAGCATTTTCGCCACATTAAAGCCTGTTATGCTCTTGGGTAGTTCGTCAAATTGAAATCATCTATAAGTATGGTAAACTGATGGCTATGTGAAGAGAAAGCCTGATCCAAGTGCCGTCAGTGACGAAAAATGGGCCTTTGTCCAGTTCTACTCTAGTCCTGAAGGCACAGGAAGTTCGCGATGATGCAAAAAAGGAGGACACCAACACACCCGGCGCTCGGCACATTCCTGACATCCGGTTTAGGGGTGCTAATGCTGATCAGCCTATGGTTGATCCCCCATCAATGGTCGCGTGTAGTACTGGCGCAGGGCCTCGATGACAAAGTAGAACAGACAGATATGCTGACGAAGGACTCGATCTTTGCGCACTCGTCATTGGCAATCGATAGCCAGGGATTCCCGCATATCAGTTTTGTCGAAACCAGTCCTTTTCTTTGGAGGGACAAACGGCTTCGCTATGCTGTCGAATTGGAGCCGGGGATTTGGCGGTTTGAGGGCGTAACGGGCTGGTTTACCCGGATCGGCGATAATACATCGTTGGTGGTAGATGACGCCGGTAATCCACACATCGCTTTTACGCAAAATGCCCGTTTGATGTATGCCAGGAAAATCGACGAGACCTGGCAGATCGAAGCGATTGAGGGGGCTTGCGGCGAGTCACTGGTGCTGCTCCTGGACAGCACCGGACAACCGCACATTGCCAGCAAAGGTATTGGCGACCTGTACTATGCCCATCGAACCGAACAGGGTTGGCAAAGCTCGGTGATCCCAAAAGCAGGGTCCGATAACAGTTTCGTAACATTGGCGCTGGACAAGAATAATCGTCCGTATATGGGAATTATGAGGGAGTTCGTGGACCCTGCTGAGGCTTATCACGGAACTTTGTATTATGTTTATCTGCACGACGATGTCTGGTATACTGAAGAAGTCGACTTTGGGGGAGGAGGTTGGTTTCCCGTCCTGGTTCTGGACGATATGGATCGTCCTCACTTTAGTTTCCAAAGCGGTTCCTACGGCGAATATGGCAATTCCTTTCAATTAAGTTATGCCCAACGTACGACCGCGGCACCCACTCCTGGCGAATGGCAAATTAAAGTGGTAGATGAATATGGCGCAGGCAGATCCATGTTGCTATTGGACGAAGACGGGCAGCCGCATATCAGCTACTCAGCTGGCGGGCGCATGTCCTATGCGACAAAAAAGGAAGATGGCTGGCAAAAAATGGAGGTGGATTATCGCTTCGGGAAGTGTATCTCGGAGACAAATTGGAGTATTGACAGCATCGGGCGGCCGGTTCTCGCCTGTGTCAATGAGGGAATGGAATTGGTCACGTGGTCACCGATGCGCAAATATCTGTTTTGGCTGCCGATGGTGCATCGCCAGGAGGCATGATTCGTCAAGATAGAACGTTGATGACGCAGATCTCGCATTCCGCGCCTCAGAAAGCGAGCAGATGGCGGCAGTTTGCATGGGGGGGTGTTGATTCGAAAAAATAATCTATGATAAACTTGAGCCTGCTTTTAAGCTCGGTCGTACACCATGCTGCTATATTCCCGCCATCCGTGCTGTTCGAACAGCGACTCAAAAAGCAACCCGCACACTGATAGTGACTCCACCCATCCTCTGAATTAGACTCTCTCTACTTTTCGTCGCACATTGATAAAAGGATTCGGAAAATGATAACCTGTTCAAACTGTGGCGCAGAAATTTCAAGCGGAAACAAATGGAAAAAGCCCTGGAATTGGTAGAGGGAGACAAGTTGTTAGCAGACAACGACAAAATGAGACGAAACATCGAAAGGGAATTGGCCAAGATGCGGTAGAATTGGGATGCGGTCCAGTCTCAGGACGACTACTTCGAAAATAGAGTGAATTGACGCCGAATCCGTGATTCGGCTAGCACTATCTCGTACCCAGCAGGGGCGAGGAATTTCACGGCGCCGATCCGGCTGCACCGAAACGCTCATCGCAACGCCGGCTCACGTCACCAGCCGCCAACCTCACCGAAATTGCTCGCCCCTTCGAATTGCGCGTACCCTCACCCGCCACTGCTGCGTCGTCAAGAGGGTGAATTGACGCCACATCACGGATTCGGCTAGCACCATCTCGTGCTCAGTCAAGCATCAAACGCCAGGGCATGACACGTGGCCGCATCCCAATCGGGCTTGACGCCGGCTACGTGCACCGTGGTGGCGCCGCCGTTGACCGATTGGCCGATGAAGTAAGGGTTCAACAGGGCTGTTTGGCTCAATTATAGGCTGTTTTTATGAAAATGAAATGAACATAGCCGCCCCTCGGCATGAAAACTTCTTCATCATTCGTTACGAGCTTACACCGGGACGGGTCATTGTCTCCTACTTCCCAGCCCGGACAAGCCGGAACCAAGAAGGCAAGACCGTCAAAAGACCAGACCTTCCAGGTCTGCGAGACCTGGAAGGTCTATGCTGGCCTGTGGACGCGCAAGGAAGTCTACCCGTGTAAAGCCCGCCAGAAATCGGACTCGATTCTTTCGACAGGATGCAGACTTTCTCACCGACTAAATTGAGACAGTCTCGAATAAAATTTCTGCCTGGCAAAGAGTGGTGACTTACCGTATAATAACAATCAAGATGCTTTAGCATCAAGCTGACGAACAAAATGAATCTAAATCTTTCCAATTATGCAGACGAATTATCGAACCTTTGCGCCCTTTACGGCGTAAAGCGCCTGGAGTTATTTGGGTCTGCCTCCCGCAATGACTTTGATCTGGAAAAGAGTGATTTGGATTTCCTGGTAGAATTTACAGATAACCATGTCCTGGGGCCATCCGACCGCTATTTTGGTCTCAAGGAAGACTTGGAACAACTCTTTCAGCGCCCGGTTGACCTGGTAGAAATAAAAGCAATTAGAAATCCCTACTTCCGCCAGGCGATTGAACAGGATAAAGTGTTAGTGTATGGAACTTCAAGTTAAAAAATTGATTTCCTGGAGATATTCCATGAACCATAAAGCCCTCCCCCTTATTCTCGCCGCCTTGCTGGTCTTGACACTGGCCGCTTGCAACCGCGCCACCCCAAGCCTGGA
>JAADFV010000315.1 GCA_013152695.1 Chloroflexota bacterium
GAAGCTAATGACGCGGATAGCACAAGCGAATATCCAATACCTATTGATACCGTTCTTATCCCATTAACTGAAGGCTGTAAGCGCTATGTCCGAGCATTTACACATGCAAATAGCGTCTAATTGGGTAGGAGGAGAAGTCGCCTCCTCCGTCCTCCCACACCACCGTACGTACCGTTCGGTATACGGCGGTTCAAATAAACCACACCGGAGTTTCCCACTATCCTCTCCTTACTTCGTCCTGTAGGGTGCTTGATTCGCTCCTCGGGCCAGCGCACCCTCAGCCACCCTCGGCCTGGTCCAATTATACTCGGGCGGACCTATGCCCGCATTTCCTCAGGATGAGAGGAGAAGAGTTTGCCGATGCTTCTGCAGAAGGCTCAGAAGTCCCCATTCCTTGAGCAAGCGATTGGGCACTGCAGCGTGCATGTGGGATGCCCCGGCGTTATACCAAGGACCTCTGCCACCTGCTGCGGCCTTTTTCGCCCGCTCTTGCTTGACGCCAAGTTGAACCATCTTTTTGTACCTGGTCTTTGGCTTCTTCCATTGCCTCCACAATAGCTTGCGTAAGCGACGGCGTATCCATTGATCCAGAATGTCGAAAGGTTGCTTCACCTCGGCTAATCGGAAGTAATTACCCCATCCTCGAAGATAGAGGTTGAGTTCCTCCATCACCTTCAGGATGTTTCTTCCCCTTGCTCTTCGCCCCGTTATCTGGCGTATCCGCACCTTGGCCCGTTTCACCGACTCCGCGGCCGGTTTCAGTCGGGCTTTATATTCGATGGTGACTGAATAGCCGAGAAACTTTCGTCTCCAGGGGCGGGCAACTGCGCTCTTTTGACGATTCACCTTCAGCTTTAGCCTTCGCTCCAGGAACCTCGTAATCGACCTCATCACTCGCTCTCCCGCTTTTCTGCTGCGAACGTAGATGTTACAGTCATCAGCATAGCGGCAGAACGTATGTCCACGTCGTTCAAGTTCCTTGTCGAACTCGTCTAAAAGAATATTCGATAAAAGCGGCGAAAGCGGACTACCCTGCGGGGTTCCCTCCCGATGCTGTTCCACGATCCCTCCTGCCATAATCCCCGCTTCTAAGTAGCGACGAATCAGCTTGAGAAGTCGTTTGTCCTCAATTCTTCTCGCTAATCGGCTCATAAGGATGTCGTGGTTTACCCGGTCAAAAAATTTCTCCAGATCCAAGTCCACCACCCACCTGTGTCCAGCACGGATGTAGTTCCGGGCTTGCTTTACCGCCATAAGGGCACTTCGTCCAGGCCTAAACCCGTAGCTAAATTCCGAGAAGTGAGAGTCGAAGATTGGAGCAAGAACTTGCAGGATCGCCTGTCCAATGAATCGATCCACAGCTGTTGGTATACCTAGCATCCTGCTCCCACCTCCCGGCTTCGGGATATCTTTCCTCCGAGCCGGTAAGGGTATGTAGGTTGCTTCGGACAACTCCTTCCGAATGCGCGGCCATTCTTTCTTAAGGTACGCCGGAAGTTCCTCAACACTCATCCCGTCAACTCCCGGCGCTCCTTTATTGGCCTGCACACGCTTCAAAGCATAACTCAGGTTCTCTCTGCGTAGCACCTCCTCCATTAACTTGTCGGTCCGGGGTCCGGTCTTATCCTTCGTCGCCGTGGCTGCTTGGCGCTCAGTCCTCAGCTCCTGACGAATTCCGTCCGTCATCTTCTGCGGTTGCTCAGACATCTCAGCCCTACTTCCTGCGCCTCCTTCAGTCATCGAGACGTCGGGACCGTTCCGGGTTTACTTGTTCGGGCCGTTCGGCCGCTACGACGACCTACTTTGCCCTTTGCTGACTTCTGCCCATCCATCACACTGCCTTCCGACAGAGATAGTCCCGCACACCGGGACAGTTGAGCAGACCTCCCAGGGTAAGACGCGTGACCTTCCTCCCATATACCCGTCGCATCTACGCATGGCCGTTCCGGGTGACATCGGGCTTCGGCCACCGACGCTTCCTCGCCCACATCCATACGCCTCATATGCGCTTCGTGTACCTCGGGCCGGGATTTTGCCTCCAGCTTCCTTCAGATTCCACCTCACGATGGACACCCTTGCTGTTCGGCTAAGAGTTCCTGTCACCAAGGCCTCCAGGGGACTTTCACCCCCAAGTCACTTCCCGGGTCGCTTTCGCTCACCGGTTGCCAGCGCCAGTCTCGGCGCTGCGCGCCATGCCTGGCGCACATCGGGTAGCCGGGGGTTTTTCTCCCCCAGCCCCCACAGCACCCCGCATGCGGGTCCGCACGGGGCGCTTCACAGAGCCTATCGAGCCGTAGCCGGATAGTGAATATTCACCCACAGTTCTTTGACAGATAGAAGCCCTTGATCCTTAAGCCATCGATTGGTCATGCCGGTCTGGGTAGCCAGTGTCCGGGCGAGGTGCCAGGGACCTTTTCGGCTTATGGCGACCGATATGGCGGCATGCAGGGAGGTGCCGAGCTTCCGAAGCTCGCGCACTTTTGTCCGGGCATATCGCCATTGTTTCCAGTAGCACATGCGCACCCGTCTCCTGAGCCAGTGATCTATTTCCGGGATTGGACGATAGTACTCCGATATCCCGAAATAGTTTATCCAGCCGCGGAGATATTGCGCCAGCTTCTTGTACCGGTACGCCATTGACACGAACCAACTTCTCCCGGTCAGATGTTTGATCCTCCGTTTAAACTCACGGAAGGCCTTGTCTGACCAACGGATTCTGGTCCCCCGAAAGGTAAAACCAAGGAAGTTGGTCTGGTTGGTCGATGCCACCTGGCTTTTATCCTGGTTGACTTTAAGCTTGAGCTTTCGTTCAAGGAAACGTTGAACACTTGCCATCACTCGTTCGCCAGCCCGCTGTGACTTCACCAGGATGATGAAGTCGTCCGCATAGCGGACGAACCTGTGGCCACGGCGTTCGAGTTCCTTGTCCAGGTCATCCAGAAGGATGTTAGCCAGAAGTGGCGAAAGCGGTCCACCTTGAGGAACCCCTTTCCGGGTTTTCTGTAGGCGACCGCTGACCATTACCCCGGCACGCAGGTATTTTCCGATTAGGCGCAGGACACGCTTGTCCCTGACCTTCTGAGCCACGCGGTGCATCAGCACATCGTGGTTGACCGTATCGAAAAATTTGGACAAATCCATGTCCACGGCGATACGGTAGCCCTCTTGGATATACTCACGTACCTGGTAGACGGCATCGTGTGCCGATCTTCCAGGTCGGAACCCATAACTGTGATCCGAAAAATCCGGATCAAAGATTGGCATCAGGACCTGGTAAATGGCTTGCTGGATCAGCCGGTCAAGCACCGTGGGAATACCCAATGGACGGGTACCACCCGTTGCTTTAGGAATCTCCACACGCCGAACCGGCAAGGGTTGATAAGAGCCTGCCAAAAGCGAATCGCGGATGCTGTCCCAGTGGGTGCGGGCGTACTCGGGAAAATCAGCAATGGACATTTTGTCCACACCGGCAGTTCCCTTGTTTGCTTTTACCCGTTTCCATGCTTTGAGCATGTTTTCCCTGGAAAGTATCCGTTCCAGCAGGTGTTCATTTGGGTCGGGCGGTTCCATGA
>JAADFV010000316.1 GCA_013152695.1 Chloroflexota bacterium
GACAGCGCAGGCCATCCTCCGGCCGTAGGCCTACAGAGCCGACTTCCAGTCGGCTAGACCCCACCTTCACCTGCCTTCGCCTGCCGTCGACCCTCCTTTTTGCCTCTTGGCTCCAACTCTTATTCAGGCGTCGGCCTGGGTCCCAAGATTTTCTCCAGATCTTGTTTCTGAATGGTCTCGTGCTTTAGTAAAGCTTGCGCTAGTTGATCGAGAAGCGTGCGATGTTTGCTGAGAATTTTGCGGGCATCTTCGTGGCGATCATCGAGTAGTTTATGAATCAACTGATCAATACGAGCAGCCGTGTCTTCACTGTAGTCGCGTCCCGTGGCCATTTCGTACCCTAAGAAGGGCTGTTCTTCATTAGCCTGGAAAGCAACCAGACCCAGTTCACTCATCCCCCAACGCGTGACCATCCGCCGCGCCAGCTTGGTTGCTTCGACCAGATCATTTTCAGCACCGGTGGTAATGTCACCAAAGGCTAGCTCTTCTGCGGTGCGTCCTCCCAACATAACTGACAGGCGTGCCAACAAATAGCGGCGGCTAATGTTATATTGGTCTTTTTCCGGTAGCTGCTCGGTCACCCCAAGTGCCTGGCCGCGGGGAATTATACTGACCTTGAGCACAGGATCGGCCTCAGGACTAAACCACGCCACCAGGGTATGCCCACTTTCGTGATAGGCGATTACGTTACGATCATGTTCATCTAAGAGTAAGGAGCGAGCCCCACCCAAAATGACTTGATCCTCGGCTTCTTCGAAATCGGACATTTGAATGGTTGTATGATTATTGCGGGCAGCGACCAGTGCCGCTTCATTGCATAGATTAGCGATATCGGCGCCACTGAAACCCGGCGTAGCCGCTGCTAATGTATGCAAATCCACATCGTCGGCCAGCTTGAGCTTACGCGTGTGGATACGAAGAATACCTTCACGACCTCGCATATCGGGTAGCCCCAGGGTAACCTGGCGATCAAAACGTCCAGGCCGTAAAAGTGCTGGATCCAATACATCGGGGCGATTGGTGGCAGCCATGACAATGATCTCGTGGCGTTCATCGAAGCCATCCATCTCCACCAAAAGTTGGTTCAACGTCTGTTCTCGTTCATCATTGACAGAACCCATGCCAGCGCCCCGGCGACGACCAACAGCATCAAGTTCATCGATGAAAATGATCGCCGGCGCCGCTGCCTTGGCCTGTTCGAAAAGATCGCGCACGCGACTGGCCCCCACACCGACGAACATTTCAACAAATTCAGAAGCACTGATGCTGAAGAAGGGTACGCCCGCTTCACCAGCGACGGCGCGTGCTGTCAGTGTTTTACCGGTGCCCGGCGGCCCCACCAAGAGCACGCCGCGAGGAATACGCGCCCCGAGATCATGGTATTTTTGGGGGCTACGCAAAAAGTCTACTACTTCCTGAAGTTCCAGCTTGACCTCATCGGCACCGGCAATATCATCGAAAGTAACCCCGCTTTCTTCCTTGTTGTACAAACGTGCTTTGCTACGCCCGAAACCAAAAAGCTTGCTGCCCTGCCCTCCGAGTCCACCCTGGCGTCCCATCCACAAGAAGAAGCCGATCAAGAGCACGAGCGGTAAGCCTTCGACCAAAAGAGTTGAGAGCCAAGGTGAAGAAGGTTGCATGACGTCGATTTCTACGTCATGTTCTTCTAGCATGGAAATAAGGCGTGTATCTCCCACGGTTTCCGGAAAAGTGGTCTCGAATTCACTGTAGGTGAGGGGTGTGGGAGTAGGACTGGGTGTGGTGGCAGGTGTTTTTGTTGTTGTTTCTTTACCCGGTGTAGCAATAGGCCAGGCGATAGGCTGAATCAAGTTTCCCTTGATGCTGGCCCCAACAATTTTGACGCTGGCGACGTTATCATTCCGCACTTGATCGATAAAGGTGCTGTAGGGCAGCTTGACCGTTTCTACCTTTTTCAAGTTCGGTATAAAAATAAGGAAATTCCAGGCCAACAGACTGAGGAAAATGATCCACCACGTCCAGTTATTTGCAGGCTTATTGGGCAGTGGTTTTTGGGGCTTTTGGGGTTTCTGGGGTGATGGATTGATGTTCATAACAAGGGATGGCTCTCTCGTTTTAGCAATGACTAACGATCGTGATGATTTCTTGGATCAGTTTATCACAGCGCTTCCCATTGGAACAATTGTCAATTCAGCAGGATGCGGAGAGACATTAAAGGCGTTTTTGCGCTGTGTGCCGGCGTTGGCGAGTCTTTTTGATAACGCGAATAAAATTTAATGTATGTTTCAGCGGGTTGATGTGGCTGCGCTCCTCTCCGTAAATCGTGCGGATGGGAATCCATTGCAAACGATAGCCCTTGAGCACGCACAAGACGATCACCTCGACCTCGAATTCGAAGCCCAGCTCCATGCTGCTCAAAGTCGCGCTCATCATGCGGCGGCTGAGCAAGCGATAACCAGACTGATTGTCTTGTACGGGCTGGCCTAATGCCCAGGAGAAGGACCAGCGGCCGAGAGTGTTGGCCAAACGGCGGATGGGAGGTATCTGAGAGAAATCGCGGGCACCGATGATGAGATCGGCCTGGCTATGTTCGAAAAGGTCGATGAAGCGGGGGATTTCCGCTGGGTCGTGTTGCCCATCGGCATCCAGAGTGATGACTGCGTCATAATCTCGGGCCAGGGCCCACTCGAAGCCGGCGCGCAAGGCAGCACCCTTCCCCTGATTCCGCGATTGACGGAGCACCTGGGCCCCCGCTTCCTGCGCCCGCTGGGCTGTCTCATCTGTTGAGCCATCATCCACTACCAACACCGGTAAATAAGGCAGCGCCCCTTGCACAACCACGCTGATGTGGGTGCTTTCGTTGTAGGCAGGGATTAATGCCAGGAGAGAGGGGTGAGGGGTATTCATCAAAGGAGCTAGGAGGCAGCTGCAATCACTCGTTCGAGAGCATCGAGTCCGCGTTCCAGGGTCGTCATGTCCGGCCCGAAACTAACACGACAGTAGTTGCCGTAGCGAGCATGGGCACGACGGTTATCAGGGTTGACATCAAAGAACACGCCGGGCACGGTAATCACCTTTTCTTGCAGACCCGCCTTGAAAAAGGCAATACCATCATTAAGCGGCGGCGGCAATTGGGCCAGATTTGCCCACACGTAAAAGGTGCCGCTGGGCTCAGCATCGGCGAAGATGTTCATGGCTCTCAGGCGCTGTAAGGTGTAATCCCGCTTCTCACGAAAGGCATTTTGGATCGCTTCTGTTTCTTGATAAACATACTCCGGTTCTAACAAATCCATCACTTTGGCTTGAAATGGATGGTTGGGGCCACCGTCCAGGAAGGAACCGGCGCTACCAATGGCACGAATAACCTCTTTGGGGGCGAGGGTCCAACTCAGTCGCCAGCCCGGATAACGCCAATTTTTGGTCAAACCATCGACAATAATGACCGGATCCGTGTTGACATCCTCGACATATTCGGCGGCGGAGACCATTTTGGGAGGATGGGCATGGGCCGAACCCGTGTAAATGTAGTGTGAGTAGAATTCATCCAGAATGAGAGAACATTCGTATTCCCGTGCCATGTGCACCCAACGCCGGAGACGCTCGCCTTCGATCACCTGGCCGGTAGGATTACAAGGATTGCTCACCAGCAAGGCTCGCAGGCCGCGCCCTAAAATTTCGCGCTTGAGCATAGCCAGAGGGGCCATGTAACCTTCATCTGGGTCGAGCAAGATAGGGATGGGGATGAATGCCTTGAAAACGCTGAGCAGTTCTTCGTAAGCAGTGTAGTCGGGGAGAAAATGTCCCATATTGATATTGCCCAGGGCCGCGGCCAGCCGTGTTAGTGCTACCCGTCCTCCTCCGGCAATACTGACATTTTCCCAGGTATATTGTGAAGGTTTCCCGCTACGATAAAGCGTATTGTAAAGATCGGCTACCTTCTGCCGTAGGGCCATTTCTCCGGTAATGGGGCCATATTCTTGGGCGCGAGGGTCGATTTCGATCCGGTCGACACGGGGAGGAGCATCGGGAAGGGGGCCTGTCTCAGGCATACCCTGACCGAGATTAGCCCATTCCTGGTCGTCATATGAAAATCCTTGTTGTCTGGCCCGGTCCATGACATAGATAACACCGGTGCGGGGCACACGCCGGAATCCGGGAATTGTCGCTTGGGACATGAAAATCCTCTGTTTGAAAATGACTCTGTTTGTTTTGACTCTTGGGGTTTTATTCTACCAACATTGGCTGGTATTCCTCGATTATCGAGCAGTCGTTGTAAACTGTCAAGAGTTGAAATATGTAACCCCCCGGCATCTAATCAGTAGCCTATAGAAGTCACTTTTAGCTACCATTCGAAGCCAAGGAACCTGTACATGATGACAAAACTGAAGTTATTTCTCCTTTTCTCGCTTTTAGCCTGGACCCTTACTGCCTGCTCTGCTCCGACCCCTGACTTGACCAAACAGCAAAGCCTGAAGGTTGTTGCATCAACCTCGATTGTGGGCGATGTTGTGCGCAACATAGGTGGTGATGCCATTCAGCTCGATATCTTGATGGATGTTGGTGTCGATCCCCACAGCTTTGAGCCATCGCCTAAGCAAGTAGCAGCCATGTCTGACGCTGATGTCATCTTTATTCACGGCCTGGGCCTGGAGGAGACCATGGCTCCTTTATTGGACAGTATGGCTGCCGAAGACAAGTTGATTGTCCCCGTCGCTGCCAACGTGGAAACGATTGCTTTTGCCGGCGATAGCGAGGAAGGAGATGCTCACGACGGCGTCGATCCTCACACCTGGCTGGACCCCAACAATGTCCTCGTGTGGGTGGACACCATTACCACGACACTGAGCGATCTAGATCCGGACAACGCTCAGACCTATGAAAGCAACGCCGAGGCTTATCGCCAGCAACTACGTGATCTCGATGCCTGGATTCGCAAGCAGGTTGAGACAATCCCGCCGGAAAGACGCCTGATTGTTACCGATCATCGTATTTTTGGTTACTTTGCCCGTCGTTATGGTTTTCAACAGATAGGCGCGGTGGTGCCGGCGTACAGTTCTATGGCTGGAGCGGCGGCACAAGACCTTTCTGCCCTGGAAGATGCAATTCGCGCCTATCATGTACCCGCCATTTTTGTCGGAAATACGGTCAATCCCAGCCTGGCAGAGCGAGTAGCGCAGGACACGAATATCCGCCTCGTGCGCATTTATACTGGCTCATTGAGTGCAATGGATGGTCCTGCCCCTACCTACATCGATTACATGCGTTACAACACGACTATGATTGTCGAGGGGTTACGGTAGTACTGCTCGTAAGTGCAGAGGCCAGAAAGTCAGTAGCGTAGGAAATCGTATGGAGGAGGGGATGGCGAGGAGGAAGTTCTTGTCAGCACCTGTCTTCCTCAAGCCTCTCCTTTTTCTGTGCCCAGACGCTCATGGTGGCGACTAAGGCTTGTTGACCAGAACCCTACCTGGCCTGAACGCGCAAAAGCCGGGGACACCCCCGGCTAAACGACGCGATGAATGGCAGCAAGTATTATTTGCCGGATGCAGCTTTATTGACCAGACGCACAATACGAGATTTTTTCCGAGCAGCAGTATTTTTGTGAATCACACCTTTACTGGCAGCTCGATCAAGACGGCTGATGGTCACAGCCAGGGAAGCACGGGCGTTTTCGATATCTCCGGCTTCGACAAAACCTCGTGTGCGTTTGATGGCGCGGCGCAGACCGCCGATAACGACCCGGTTACGGGCGCGGCGCTTCAAACTCTGGCGATGTCGTTTTAGTGCAGATTTGTGGGTAGCCAAGAACTATTCCTCCAACAGCTGATATGCAAACAAATACCCGACGAGCAAAGCACCCGGTCGGGCGAAAAGATTAACTTGGAACAACATCTAATTATAATCGCAAGCAGCCTATTTGATCAAATCTGAGGAAACGTCGTGAGTATGCTTGAGTGTTTTGCTGGCGTTACGCATGGATTGAGCCAGATAGGGATAAACGAACCAGACTGTTCCCACACCAAACAAGGCGCCTGTGATCGTGCGCAGTAGCCAATTGCTGTGGTGGAGTCCTACGAGTTGGGTGATACCGTCAATGGCCATAGGCAAAACAAAAAGCATGTACTGTCGCCAGCTAAGTGCGTGCAGACGTTGCCGTCTCAGGGCAAAGAGCAGGCCCATGAGGAACATGGCACCGTAAATAGCCACATCCCGTTCGCAGATGGCCACCTTGTAGCCATGTTGAGGATCGCCGATATAAGTCCGGCGGACGAGAAGATTATGCGCATTGGCCACGCCGTCTTGCGGCAAAGTACTTAAATCATAAATGGGTGCCTGTCCAAACAGGAAGTAAGAGCGCTCAGGGAGTTGGTGGCAGGCAGGACGATAGATGAGATAGATCAGCCGGGCCGGTGTTTCGGCGCCGAGATGCATCAGCACGGGCGCAAGAAAAGGCAGGCCCACATAGAGCAGGAACATGAGGTTGAGGACACCTAACCAGTGCCGGCTCAGCCACTGTACAAGGTGTTCCACCCACTTGATGAATGCCCTAAGAAGTGGAGGCATATCTGCCGGGCCGGAGGTTCCCTGTTGTGTCATGGTGTTTATTTAGGGTTTCGCCGAAAATGGCCGAAGTTGCCGCAGGGGCTCATAATATTTTATCAAGATGTTCTTCCATCCGTTCGAGAGGAAGAAAGCCGATCCAGCGAACTTGAATTGTGCCGTCACGGTCGATAAAGAAAGAGGACGGTAATACCTGGCTCTTGTACACATCCATAACTTCTCCGCGTGGATCGATAATCACAGGCATGGTCATACCGAATTCTCGAACAAATGCCGCCACAGGTTCAGGTGATTCGGCGACATTGATTTCGATAACGACCAGTCCTTCCTCTTTATGTTTTTCGTATAAGTACACCAGATCGGGCATTTCGCGACGGCAGGGCTCACACCAAGAGGCCCAGAAGTTAATCAGAACGGGCCGCCCTCGATAGTCGGCGAGGGTAATCGTGTTGCCATCCGGGGTATGAATGGCAAAGTTAGGGGCCTGGTAGCCGGCGGAGGGTTCAGTTTTACTGTGGTCTATACCGAAAAGGCTGGCAACGGGGAAGCTATTCTCGCTACTGACCTGCCTCACGGGTGCTTGTGAGTCTTGCATGGCCAGATAAATCGCGCCTGCGGCCGCCAATAAGCCCAGCAACAAAACCAACAACGCCTGTCGCCGTTGGCGGTTGGGACCTGTGGGGGGGATATCCACAGAGAATGCGTTCATCGTGCTTGTTACACTTTATCGGCCGGCTCCTTTAATCAGGCGGCTTGTTGTGAAGCATCGAGATTGGTCGTGCTCAGTGCCGCGCCGCTGAGATAGCCCAGATAGGCGGGAACCAGGGGGAGGACACAGGGGGACAGGAAGGAAATAATACCGGCGATAAGGGCTATCAATAGCGATATCTGCGAACCTTCGGAGGCCAGGCCTTGTTCGATGTTGAGGAAGGTACCGAACTGGGCGAGCTGAGCGAGGCTATCGGTAAAGATCAAGAGGGCAATAATGATGAGGAGAGCACCGCTGATTACGCTAATAGCGGGGAGCCAGCGATAAAAGCGGGGGAGAGCAGAAGTGAGCCGGGAGAATAGCGCCCCAGCCAGTAAAAAGGGAATTCCCAAACCGATCGAATAGAACAGTAAAAGAATAGCTCCTTGAGAGACAGTTTCGGTGCCGGCAGCCATCAAGAGAATCCCCGACAAAATAGGTCCCACACAGGGAGTCCATCCTGCCGCAAAGATGACGCCCACCAGCCCACTGCGTAAATACGAGGCTTTTTCGCCAAAATGGTTACCCACATCCAAACGTAGTTCTTGATCGAAGAAGTTACTGACGTTTCCTCCATACACAATGACTACGACGAGAAATGTTTCGATGACGCGCCAGGCTACATTGAGTGTGCCACTGCTCAACCAGCTCAACACGCCGATGATGACGGCCAGACCCAGCAGTACCATCTTATCCCATTTTGCCCCAGAAAGGACGGTCAGGCCGATGACGACGGCGTGGAGAACACGGATACTGGGATCGAACTGAAAACGGTCAAGCCAGTAGGTGATGGCCGCCAAAACGAAGGCAATGAGTGCCCAACCCAGATAATTGATGCGGAGGTGAGCTACCTTCAGAGCAAAGACAACCAGTAAAATAGCACCTACGCGGACGACAATAGGTAAAACGTCATAAAGGGCGTAGCCACCCAGGAGGCCTACAGAGGCGCCCAATAAGGTAAAAACCAGGGTGAAGCCCGAAACAAGTGCTAAAGCATGAAGGAATGTGGTTCGTGATGAAACTTGTTGCACGAAGAACTCCTCGTCGAATAATTGGATGGAAGGAAGAAGCCGCCATGTACCAGCCGTGTGGTGTTGGGCCTCTTACGCTATTAGATGCAGCGAGAATTCGCAGCATTACAAAAAGATGATTAAAGGGAGATGAGATTCTCGAGATAACGGGCTGGAGAGAGCCTTACCGGCATCCGTGAATACTCATCTTCAATTCTGATCGCGAATCATCTCTTCGAGAATGGTGAGTTCCTCGTTGAGTTGGCTCTGACGACGGTTCATACTGAAAACCAGGATGAATACAGCCAGCCAGATGACTCCATAAGCTGCAGCAAGATAAATCATTGGATATGCCTCCAGGAAGGTAAAAATACCTGAATGGTGTTAAGTTAGTGCGAAATAGATAAGAGGATGCCTATCGCATCGCTAAGTCAGTAAGGGTTTCTTACGCTTGAATCCTTTTCGATTCGAGAGAGAGTGCCTGCAATGTTCTTAGCCGTGCAGGCGTTCGCTCAAGGCGGCAACACGTTCGGCTGTCCATTCGAGCTGAATGCGATTGGCCAGTAAAGTGATGAATAGAAGGGAAAAGGCAGCGTTCGAAAAAGCGAAAGCAAGAGACATGCCGGGCCCCAGGCCGAAATCAGCATTAGGATCGATAATGACGGGATGGATGGTGTTCCACCAGCGGATCGACATAAAGGTGAGGGGTACGCTCAAAAAGGCGAAGACGCCATACACGGCGGCAAAACGCGCCCGCCGGCCGGGTTCATCGATAGCCCCGCGCAGCATAAAGTAGGCAACATAGAGGAGGAGGACGATGGTGTAGGTTGTCAGGCGTGGGTCCCATGTCCACCAGGTGTTCCAGGCTGGCTTGGCCCAGATCGAGCCGCTGATGATGGCCGCAATCGTGAAAGCAATGCCGATCTCTGCCGCGGAGCGGGCCCAAATATCCCAACGCACATTACTGTTGCGTAGGTAGAGGACGGATGAAATAAAAGTGACGAAAAAGGCCAGCATACTTACCCAGGCAGAGGGAACATGGAAATAGATGATGCGCTGGGCCGGGCGGATTTCTGGCACGACATTGATAGCATCGGGTGCTTGCACCATTGCCAGGTACACTGCCACCAGGATGGCGACGAGAGAGATTGAGTTAAGGATCATCAGTCCCTTGTTAGATCGGTTCATAAGGCAAGTTCCTGCAGGGAATAGGAGGAGTTAAAAGGTACAGAAGAGGGATATTATTCCTCGACGACGTAATCGAACATTAAAAATGCCACGGCCAGAAAGAGAATGTCAAAAAAGATGATGAGCTTGAGCCAGTTGGCATGGTCGGCCAGAGAGTCTCCTTCCAGGAAACCAATCGTGGCGCGAATACCTGCTATTAAAACCGGGAGTAAGACGGGAAAGAGCAGTACAGGCAAGAGTACTTCACGAGCACGAGTGTTGACGGCCAGGGCTGAAAAAATCGTGCCGACGGCGGCAAAGCCGAGGGTGCCCAGGAAGAGGATCAAGAGCAAGGGAAGGCTGACAAAGGAAACATTGAAGAAGACTGTGATCAGGGGGAGAATAAACGCCTCGACGATGAGGATGAAGATCAAATTGGAGATCATTTTCCCCAGATAAATGGCGCTGTGATCGACCGGCGCTAAAAGCAAGCCGGCGAGACTTCCCTTGTCTTTTTCGGTGATGAAAGCTCGCCCCAAACCGAGAACACCGGAAAAAGCAATCGAAACCCACAGTACACCGGGCACGACCATCCGTTTGTCAGGAATGCGTAGCTCAAAGGCAAAATTGAAGATGAGTATGGCAAGAACGGCAAATACGGCCATGCTCGTGAAAATATCTTTTGTGCGCCACTCGATACGCAGGTCTTTCCAAAGCACCGCCCAGACAACTTGCAAATAGCGCTTCATGCGCTCCTCCGATTTTTGTTTACATAATGATCGTAGAGAGGGCGTAATTCATCGTATTGGAGATCGGTTGTGGGGCGGTCGAAGACCAACTTACCCCCAGCCAACAACGTAACCCGATCGGCTAATGCAAAACCACGCTCGAGATGGTGGGTGGTCATGACAATGGTGCGTTCTTGGCCACCGATATCGCGCAGAAGCCCTGTCATCATTTCTGCTGCTTGCGGATCGAGGCCGGTATCTGGCTCATCGAGCAGTAAGATGGGGGGATTATGGAGCAGTGCGCGGGCGATGGCCAGGCGCTGGATCATGCCCCGCGAAAAAGTCCGCACCAGGTCTTTACGGCGATGATACAGTTCCACCTGCTGCAAAAGTTGCTTTACACGTTCCTGTGGCTGCGAGAGTCCATACAGGCGGGCATAAAACTCAAGGTTTTCCGCTGCGGATAAATCGCCATACAGTAGCGAAGCGTGGCTGACCATCCCCAAATATTGGCGGATGCCTTCGGGGTTGGCTGTGATGTCAACACCGGCTACTTGCACCTGGCCTCGTGTGGGGCGGGAGAGGGTGGCAAGGATGCGTAAAAGGGTAGTTTTACCGGCACCGTTAGGGCCCAGCAAGACCAGTATTTGGCCCGTTTCGATGTTCAGATCGATACCGCGCAAGACGCGATGACGGCCAAAGTACTTGTGTAGGCCGTGAATTTGGATTAGGGCATCTGCCATCAGGAAGACTCTTCTTTCAAGAGGGTCGCCAACTGCGATTTTAGTAGCTGTCGTTGTTCTTCGTAGTCGCTGCGTGAAATCCGGCCTTCCTCGAAAGCATCATCGAGTTGGGCAATCTGTTCCAGCAGGTCTTCTTGAAAACGTGCCCTTACCTGGGGCAGAGTTTCGCTAAAGGCACGCTGGCGCTGGATCACGAACATGGTAGCAACAGCGAGGAATACGACACCGAATACGGCGATTATCCAGGGCAAGAAGGGGTAGGCCGATATGCCCGGAGTAGCGTTGGCATCGACGACTTGGCGGCCTGTTTGCTGATCGATCATGTTCGCCGTGGCTATTTCCGGTTTGATCTCGGAAAGAGTGGTGACAGGGCTGGCACCGGCCGGCTGCTCCGTAATGATATAATTGAGATAATCCCCTGATTGGGTAGGCAGCGGATCGCCAACAGTCCATGCAGGCGCATCGACTTTTACGCCAACATCGGGAACAAGCAGGTTGAGATAGTCAATGGGGTAAGTTAAAGCATGGCCCAGTGTCACTTTGCCATCGACGACAGGGAGGGTGTAGCGGAAGAGAATCTGGCGTTTACCCGGAGCAAAGGGGAGCGTATCAATGATTTCGTTGTCCTGGATGATGTAACGATTACTTGCATCTCCACCCTCCACGCCGAGATTAATGGCATCTTCGGGAAAGACGAAGCGTAAAACTTGCGGAGGCATCGTATCAGCACTGCCCTCACCCGTGTAGACGCGGTCTCCGGTGTTTGACAGGGCGTAAAGCTCACCGACATCCACCTGATTGGGTGTGTTAAAACTGATTACCCAATGGGCACGGTTGACGCGAATGTCGTCGATAGATGCACCCGGTTCGTACACCAAGACAGGAACATCGAGGGATGTGGTGCCAGGATCGAATTGGATGAGATCTGTGTCATAGGGAACATTGTCGTAGACTACTTCGACGACATAAGCCCAGGAGCTGTCGGTGGGCAGGCCGCTCAAAACCAACTCACCGTTATCATCGCTCTCTGTGTTTTTCATATCAGAAAAAGCTTCATTCTCGAAGATGATCAATCGCACCGGCAGCCCAGGCATAATTTCGCCGGTTGTACCATTCTTGACACTGACGATCAGCGTTCCCTCTCCGTTTAGACTTGGTTTGTTTTCCCTGAATCCCAGAGAGAAGGCGCGAGCCCCGACCATCGCCAGAGTGATATCCTGTTCGGAAATGGTATCGAGGGAGGGATGAGAATCTGCCAGCACTGCCTCGCGTAAAGCTTGCTCGCTTTGGCTGAGCATGGTGGTGCCGGTGAGGCTGGGGCCGACAGGGTCCGTTGAGCTTCCTTCGCCATTTTCGCCATGACATTGAGCACAATCGGCCTCGTAAAGCGTGGCTGCCTGCGCCAACTCGCTTTCGGAGAGATGTAACGACCAGACATAAGCTGTGGCATCCCATATTTGGCCATCATCGAGAGTGTCTTTCCAGGGGGGCATGAGGTTCTCGACACTACCTTCGGCGATAAAGGCATGAATCTCCTCAGGACTTCGGGTTTGGACAAAGGCCGGATCGGTGAAATCAGGGAGGGGGACAGGGGCCTGGCTGGATATGGGCCCGTCGCCGCGACCTTCTTGACCGTGGCATTGTGTACAATGTTCGCGGAAAATGCGTTCGCCGCGGTATGCGGCCCCCGTTGGTCCGGCTTGGGCTGAGACTGTACCCGAGGAACCATTCGTAAAGAAGAGACTAAAGATCAAAGAGAGAAGCGTTAAGAGGACGACAAGAGCTGGCTTGGCTCCTACGCGTAAATGATTCATAATCACATAGTTTAATGACAAGAGAAACGGTCGCCTGGAAGACGACCGGTGGCTGGAGTGAGTAAACAAAGGGGCTGGGAAGGGTAAGAAAGAAGAGTAAGTCTGCGTTTATTGAGTGCCACCCGAATCGATCGACTCGTATTCAGTGACTTCTGGTGCTTCTTCGTAGCGAGAGGGGCATTTGAGCAAGAGGTTATCTGCCCGAAATACGCCATCATTGGCTAATTCACCTTCGACGATGGCTTCGGTGGCGCGAGCAAAATTGCTGGGGCGACTGCCATGGAAACTAACCACGATCTGTTCACCGGTATCATCCTGCATTTTGAAACGCAGGAGCAATTCAGAAGCATTCCAATCTTCGCTGTCGGGCACAATACTGCCCTCGACCCGCACTTTCTTCCCCTCAAGGGTTCCTGCTTGCTGATTCAGCTCGGATACGCTCATGTAATAGGCGCCCGTACTGCTGATGCTTGTGATCATCAAATAAACGATGGTCGCCAGGATGAGAACGCCTCCAACCAGGAATTTCAGCCTTTTGTTAGGGTTCTTGGCGGCAATTTTGGGTTGGGGTAAAACGTTTTCGCTCATAGGTCTCCTTAACCGGGGTGGATGGCCAATTATATGATACTAGTATATCATGCCTGACTCAAGGAGCTATGATATGGATCAGGCGCCAGTTTATAAGTACGTGAGTAAAATCTAAGAAAGTGATGAAAAGGGAGGTTTTTGGCCGGTACCCTCGTTTTTGCCCTTATTCCTCAGCTTGGTCATCATCCGGCTCATCTTCACCGTGGATATGCCGTTCTTCAATAATTTGACGGGCGCGGGGAGCAAGATCGGCCGAAACCAGCACCCTTGACTCGGCCAGTTTTCCTATTTGAATGCCGTAGGCCTGGCTCGAGGCTGTGCCAGTAATAAAGGCATCGATGCCCTCGCTGGCCAGCAAAGCCTTCACCAGATCGGCTTCGAGGATATTGGCGGCCACATAGACGACCACCGGCCGTTTCGGGTCGCCACCGAACGTGGCCCGTGTTTTCGTCGCGGAACGGGTTCTTCGCACAAATCCGCGTAGCCAATGGGTTACCAGAGTTGTCATATCTTCATTATAGCATGTTTGCGACAATGTCAGGAACTCGTTACAATAGCAGTTCGGAGATCTGTATGCCTGCAAAACCTTTTCATCTGCGTTGCCGCAAGTGCAACCAACCGGTCTCATGGCCACCGGCCAGTCCCCGTTGTCCCCGCCCGACCTGTCGGGGCCCCTTGCAACCGCGCCGCAACATTGTCTTTAATCCTTCCCTGATCGAACATCTCGAACCAGGTATGTGGCGCTACCGCCATTTATTGCCTACTCTGGCCGATGAGCCCATTACCCTTGGTGAAGGCGATGTTCCCTTGTTACGGGTCTCCGGATATCCTTTCAGTCTTTATTTCAAGAACGAGAGTCTGAATCCGACCGGAAGTTTCAAGGATCGCGGGGCGGCCTTTCTCATCAACACTGCGCCCAAAGAGAAAATCATCGTCGATGATTCTTCCGGAAACGCGGGCGCCGCCCTGGCTGCCTATGCCGCGCGTGCCGGTATGACCGCACGTATTTTTGTTCCTGCCACTGCTCCCGAAGCCAAGCTCCGTCAGATCAGCCAATATGGCGCTGAACTCATCCGCATTCCCGGTAATCGTGATGATGTTACTGCCGCCACGGAAATAGCCGTTGCCGAGGAGGATGTTTTCTATGCCAGTCATATCTGGCATCCTGGCTATGCCCTGGCCATGCAGACGATTGCCTGGGAAATTTGGGAACAATTAGGGCGACAGGCACCTAATTGGGTGATTGTCCCTGCCGGAAACGGCTCTCTTCTACGCGGTATTCGCTGGGGCTTTCGCTCTTTGCAGAAGGGAAAGCATATTGCCAAGCTGCCTCGCCTGGTGGCGGTGCAAGCAGCCGCCTGTGCTCCTTTATTAGCCTATCAAAATGGCGAATATAAACCACAACGTTTCGTCGGAAGTAACACCATTGCCGACGGCGTTGCCATTGCAAATCCCCCCCTCATCGAAGCGATGGGTAGTGCTGTACAAAAAACGAAAGGTACTGTGGTTGCCATTCCGGAAGAGGATATTCTTTCTGCCGTAGAGCAGCTTGCCCACCGTGGTTTTTATGTGGAACCCACTGCTGCTCTTGGTTATGCTGCTCTTTCTTATTTACAACCTCGTATCAAATCTCACCACACTGTTGTAGTCGTACTCACTGGACATGGTCTCAAATCACGTTGATGCATTTCAGCATTTGGCTGAACTGGAGACGCAACTGGGCGTTAATTTCAAGGATAAGAGCCTGTTGTTGCGTGCCCTCACTCACCGTTCCTATATCAACGAATCGCCTTTTATCCATGCTGACAACGAGCGTCTGGAATTTCTGGGCGATGCGGTGATCGATCTCATTGTGGCGCGCATTCTTTACCAACGCTTTCCTGAACAACGCGAAGGCGTGCTCACCCCCATGCGCGCCCGCCTGGTGCGCCGTGAAACCCTGGCCCGATTTGCGCGGGAAATTCATCTCGGGGATTATCTGCTGATGGGGAAGGGGGAGCGGGAGAGCGGCGGAGCCGAACGCGATGCGACACTCTGTGCGACTTTCGAGGCACTGTGTGGTGCTCTCTATCTCGATAGTGATTTACAGACCGTCACAGCCTTTCTCATTCCCCTCCTCGAGCCCGAATTACGTGAACTCAGTGCGGGACATTGGCAAAAGGATGCCAAGAGTCGTCTGCAAGAGTGGTCTCAGGCAGAATGGAATATTACGCCCCGTTACAGGATGATCACCAGTACCGGCCCCGATCATGATAAGAAGTTTACGGTCGAGGTTACTGTTGGGGACCGGGTTCGGGGTGTGGGCGAAGGGAACAGCAAGCAAAAGGCAGCTCAAGCCGCGGCCCAGGCTGCCCTCGATCATATTTCCAAACATCTTCTTTTGTAGGCGTTTCTTTAACATCGTATCAGCACTTCTGGTGATACGAATTGGGCTCATCTGACACGGATAGGAGGAAAGGTACATATTTCTAAAGGTATAACATAGTATCACTTCAAATCTTCGCAACGATTTTTCCTTGGGTTGCTCAGGAACCCGTCAACAAAAAACGGGCAGGGAAGAACCGACTTTTAAGTTTCACACACATCAAGGAGGCTTTGGCACATGCGCCGTTTTCTTCTCATCTTGCTGGTTATTATTTTGCTTGTTGCCGGCGGTGGCTATCTCTATGTTCGCCACCAGATTACACTCGCCTGGCCCCAAACGGAGGGGGAATTAAAACTATCGGGATTGCAAAGTAAGGTGACAGTGATTCGAGATTCTCGTGGCATTCCTCATATTTATGCTTATAACAGCCATGATCTCTTTATGGCCCAGGGTTTCGTGCAGGCACAAGACCGCTTTTGGCAGATGGAGTTCTGGCGACGAATTGGCTCGGGACGGCTTTCAGAGTTGTTTGGTGAAGGTAGTCTCGGTCAGGATCGCTTTCTGCGCACGTTAGGTATTGCTCGCAGTGCGGAACTGACGTGGCAGGCGCTGGACCCCGATACACAGGCCATATTGCAGGCCTATGCCGATGGTGTTAATGCCTACATCGAGCAGAACAAGAAAAAACTGCCTCTCGAATTTCGTGTCCTCGCTCTGACCGGGGTCAAATTTACACCTGAGCCCTGGCAGCCGGTCAATACTCTTACCTGGACGACGATGATGTCCTTCGATTTGGGTGGTAATTACAAAAATGAGCTGATGCGCGCCGAACTGATGGCCCGCTACGGCGAAACCTGGATGCGCGAGCTCACCGAATATCCCTATCCCAGCGATCATCCCTTGATTTTACCTGATTTCGTTGCCTGGGATCGGATCGATTTCTCTACGTTGGTGCAAGCACCTCCGAGTCTTGTATTGGGCAGTGGTGAAGGAATCGGCAGTAACAACTGGGTGGTACATGGCAGCAAAACTGACACCGGTATGCCTATCCTGGCCAACGATCCTCACCTAGCTATTCGTATGCCTTCTATCTGGTATGAAAATGGCCTGCATTGCCTCGAATTCAGCGAAGATTGCCCCTACAATGTCGTTGGATTCTCCTTTCCCTCGTCGCCGGGCGTAGTTATTGGCCATAACGATAAAATCGCCTGGGGTGTTACGAATGCTTATCCTGATGTCCAAGATTTATTCATCGAACGTATCAATCCTGAAAATCCCAATCAATACGAAGTGGATGGTGAGTGGCAGGATATGGAAATCATTCACGACGAGATCAAGGTTGCCGGGCAGGAGGAGACTGTATCGCTAACGATTCGTCGCACCCGCCATGGCCCTATTCTCAACGATATCGCCTATGGAACCGAAAGTAAATGGGCATTTGGCTGGCAACCCCTGGCTTTGCAATGGACAGCACTTGGTGTCAATCGTGTTGCGCAATCCATCCTCAAGATCAATCGGGCACAAAATTGGCAGGAGTTCCGGAGTGCTCTCCAAGATTGGGATTCACCTTCGCAAAACTTTGTCTATGCTGACACTGAAGGCAATATCGGTTACCAGATGCCCGGTCGCATACCTATTCGTGAAAAAAGTGATGGTCTTGTCCCTGTTCCGGGCTGGAATAGTGATTATGAATGGCAAGGATTCATTCCTTTCGAAGAATTACCCAAGGCCTTCAATCCTTCACAGGGTTTCATCGTTACGGCCAACAATCGTGTTGTCGGCGCCGACTATCCCTATCTCGGCCGACATGAAGGGGCCCCAGGTTTCCGTGCTCAGCGCATCACCGAGATGCTCCAAGCCAAGTCTACCCTCAGTGCTGCCGACATGCGCGCCATTCAGGGCGATAATGCTAATCTCCTCGCCCGCGATCTCATCCCCCTCCTCCAGAATGTCACACTTTCTCGCCCAGAGGTGGCGGCAGCCCGGGATCGCTTATTATCGTGGGACTATCAGGAGGATATGGATAGCACCGCTGCTGCATATTTCGAGGCATTCTGGTACGAACTTCCGGACAAACTCTTTGCCGACGAATTGGGGGACATGGTAAGACGTGATCGAGAGCTGGTACGTCGCCTGGCCCAAGATCCCGGCAGCCATTGGTGGGACAATATCAACACACCTGATCGTGAATCACGCGAGGATATCTTTGCCCAGGCACTCGACGATGCTTATGATCTTTTACTGGAAAAGCTGGGTAAAGATGTAGATTCCTGGCGTTGGGGAGCCGTGCACACCGCTACCTTCCGTAATCAGACCTTGGGAATGTCGGGCATTGGCCCCATCGAACGTATTTTCAACCGCGGACCTTACGAAACCAGTGGTGGTACAGCCATCGTCAATGCAACATCATGGACCACTGACCCAGAGCACTTGTTCGAAGTGCGTGCTGTTCCTTCCATGCGCATGATCGTGGATTTGGCCGACTTGACACGTTCGATCACCACCAATACAACCGGCCAATCGGGGCATCCCTACCATCCTCATTACGACGATCAGATCGACAACTGGCGATTTATTCAATACGAGCCCATGTACTGGGATCGTGCAAGCCTGGAGGCACAGGCCGAAGGTACCCTCACTCTCACGCCCTAGGCAAAAAGATGACACTTTTTCCTAACCCAGCCAGGCCGGAACCACGAAGCCGGTAAAGCGGGAGACCTGTAAACCAGAGCCTGGTAAATCTGTAAATCTGTAAACCAGGAAACCTGTAAACCTGTAAACCGGGGGCGGAAAACGTCTCCTAACCGTACTCTTCCGTCTCCCGTCTTCCGTCT